>CAYGXH010000398.1:0-3310 GCA_964353675.1 uncultured Chlorobiaceae bacterium | reverse complement strand
GTATCTTCCATTGTGTTCCCTTCGGACGTTTATGATTGACCTCGAAGTAATTATCCGCATATGGCGTATAAACTCCGAGATAGGGTTAATTATATTTTTTGTCTGTTCAGGCAGTTAAGCGCTGCCAAATAACCGCCGGTAACTGCGCAGATGACTGCATCACGTGCACGAATCACCATATCGCGCAGGCCGGGTAACTCACTTTCATCAAATGGAGAAAGGACAAATTCGGCCATGTCCGGCTCCCCTTTGGTTTCTTGTCCTATACCGCACCTCAATCGAGGGAAGTCAATCGAGTCCAGGTGACGGATAATGGAATAAAGACCGTTGTGCCCGCCATCGCTCCCTCTCAACCGCAGTCGCAGTGTTCCAAATGGTATATTAAAATCATCAACGATAATCAGAAGCTCGTCGATACGCAGAGAGTAACGTTGAATGATATCGCGTACCGCCAAACCAGAATTATTCATGTACGTTAGCGGTTTAACGAGAACGACATTGGTGCGGGTAACATTTTTTTCACCCATGAGATAGTCACCCGGTCCTTCGTTCAGCCGTATTCCAAGATGCTTTGCAGCGGCATCAACTATTCTGAAACCCACATTATGCCGCGTGGTTTCATATTCAGAACCCGGGTTCCCCAATCCGATAACAGCAAGCACGTCTGAGTTCTTCCCGGAGTGCGATTACTTTTTCTCCTCCTTCGGAGTGGCCGCGCCTTTTGCGGTTTCCGGTTTCTTTTCGCCGGCTTCTTCCGCTTCTTCACCCTCTTCAGGCTTCTTGCCCTTGCCAATTATTTCGGGTTCTGCCGCTTCCTCAGCAACTATTTCGCCTGGTTCTGGTTCCTTCTCGACTGCCGGAGGTACAACACCAACGATTGAACTTGTTGAATTTTCCAAGATGGTGACATTTGGAATCGTAAGATCGCTGACGTGAATGAAATTGTTTATCTTGAGGTTTGCGACATCAACTTCGATTTGTTCTGGGATGAATTTTGGCAAACAGGAAATTTTTATCGAATGGATGATCTGCTGAAGTATTCCGCCTTCGCGCACGCCTAAGGGGATTCCGCCGGTTAAAACGATGGGCGCTTCAATCGTAATCTCTTCGTTTTCCCGCAGACCCTGAAGGTCAAAATGTATCGGTTGATCCGTAACCGGATCGAATTGAATGTCGCGGAGGATGCAACTCTTGCTGTTCCCGTCGTCCAGCTTAAGATTGATGATATGCGTTTCTGCCGTATAGATCAGTGGCTTAAGATTTGTTTCCGCGATTGATATGGATATGTTCTCTTCTCCGCGCAGGTAGTATATGCCGGGGATGCTGCCCAGTCTCCTCAGGCTCTTGGTATGTTTCCCGCGTTGTTTTCGTATCGTTGCTTCTAACGTTATCTCACGCATAATTGTTCCTTTACTTATCTTTGTCTACATCGAATAATGAACTGATCGATTCATTTTTAAAAGCCCGGAGAATTGCTTCCCCGAACAGCCCCGCGACCGAGAGAACCTTGATTTTTTGTGCTGCCTGCTTGTTCTCCGGCATGTGGATGGAATCTGTTACATATATTTTAGACAGCTCACACGTAATGATACGCTTGAGGGCATTTCCAGAAAAGAGAGGATGAGTGCATGCTCCAAATATTTCGGCAGCACCGGCGTCTCTCAGCGCCTCAACAGCATTGCAGAATGTACCGCCTGTGTCGATCAAATCATCAACGATAAGGATGTTCCTGTCTTTTGCATTCCCGATAATGTTCATGACTTCGGTTTTGTTTGGATGCGGCCGACGCTTGTCGATCAGAACAAGTTCCGCATGCAGCCTCTTTGCAAAAGCGCGAGCCATCTTTATCCCGCCGACGTCAGGGGATACAACAGTGAGCTTCCGTATGTTTTTCTTCATAAAGAACGACGTATATACAGCGGAAGAGTAAAGATGATCCACGGGGATATCAAAGAAACCCTGAATCTGCGGAGCATGCAGATCCATTGTAATGATACGGTCGGCTCCTGCTTCCGTCAGTAAATTGGCTACAAGTTTTGCAGTGATGGACACCCGCGGCTGATCTTTACGGTCCTGGCGCCCATATCCGAAGTATGGAACGACGGCGGTTACTCTCCTCGCTGAGGCTCTCTTGGCTGCATCGATCATGATCAGCAGTTCAAGGAGGTTTTCAGCCGGTGGATTTGTAGACTGGATGATGAAAACATCGCATCCGCGAATGTTTTCATAGTACTTCACCCAAAGTTCACCGTCGCTGAAGTTGCGTATCTCGCATTTACCGAGTGGAGTGCCGACGCGCTTGGCAACTTTCTCGGCAAGTCGGATATTCGACCGACCTGCAAATATTCTCATTTCATTTTTGGACATTTTAGGACGGGATAACCGGAAACTCTTTTATTGCTGAAAACCCTCTGTTTTAAGGTTTTTAACTAAAAATTTGATATAGAATATAAACATAATTCAATAATTTTGCAAGGTTCTTGCCGAAGTCTGCGCGGGGAGGAAAAGATGGGCTGTTTTTAAAAAAATAGATGATCTGATCAATCTTCGATTGGACACTCTGATTTCCATTATGTACCAACAGGGATTGAGTTTGTTCCATTTGCTACTTATCTGATTACCTGTTTTGCAGGTATATATCATCAAGAGCTTTCTGAATAATATTGGAGTCCGGTTTACCGGCCTCGAGTAACCGTATTGCTCTTAGCTGTTTGGCAAGCAAGAGACCGCGCTCATCCATGACCACCGGTGTATTGACATTCGCATTATAATACTTGAGTAACTGACTAGCCTTATCGTACTGTCTCGTGAGGATGAATATTAATCCCAGAGATCGGAGTGCTGAAGCGTTTAAAGAATCGTTAGCGTAAGCCTTGGAAAAATTATCGGCTGCCAGTGCAAATCGTTTATTGGATAGCGCCGCATCACCGAGTTTCTGGTAGAGGATTCCCAGTTCCTGATCGCGATTAGAACCATACGGTTCAAGTTCCCGGATCTTCCGCTCCCGCTTTTCGATCTGATGATCAATGTCAGTCGTCATTTTTGCCGCGACATTCAGAATATACGATGAACCGGCGTAATAGCTGTGGAATGCCCAGGTCCCAATTCCTTCCAGACGCCGACTTGCTCTATCGGTATCTGCATTGACGAGAACGATTGACATGGAGAGAATCCCCATGCTTATTGTGGCGGCAAGCATCAGCCGCTGATGCCGGATCTGTTCGGTTCCGGCAAAGATTTGGAAGGCAATCGCTACGATGAAGAATGTCAGAGGGGCGGCGGCAAGCGAAAATAAATCCCAGTCCCGCAT
>CAYGXH010000397.1:0-3315 GCA_964353675.1 uncultured Chlorobiaceae bacterium | reverse complement strand
CGAACGGGGGACAAACAAGCGCTCCAGATGACGCTATCGACACTCCGGGCGATGGCAGACGGCGGTAGCTACGATCAGCTGGGCGGAGGATTCCACCGCTACTCAGTCGATGATCAGTGGCGGATTCCGCACTTTGAAAAAATGCTATACGATCAGGCTCTGCTGGCGGTCAGTTATCTCGAAGCATTCCAGATCACGAAGGATGGTTGGTACGCGGACATCGCGCGTGAAACGCTTGATTATGTCGCGCAAAAACTTACCCATAACGAAGGGGGATTTTATACCGCTGAAGATGCAGAGAGTGTTCCAGACGCTTCCAAACCTCACGAAAAGGAAGAAGGCGCTTTTTATACCTGGACAAAAAAAGAAATGAATGCAATTCTTGGCCATGCGGATGCCGAAATATTCTGTTTTCACTTCGGTATGGAGGAATTAGGAAACGCACTTCATGATCCAATGAATGTCTTTTACGGAAAAAACATACTGTACCGTGCACATACGGTAGATGAGACTGCGAAAATGTTTTCAGTCGCGTCCGATTATATCATAAGGAGCATAGATACGTCGAAAAGGAAACTCGTTCACGAGCGTGAAAAGCGTTTCCATCCGCATTTAGACGATAAAATTATTACCGCATGGAACGGTTTAATGATCTCGGCATTTTCAAAGGGATTTGCCGTCATCCATCATGAAGAGTATCTGAAGAGCGCAGTTCATGCGGTCCGGTTTATCTTGAATCATCTCTATGACTCGTTGACCGGAAAACTTTTTCGACGTTATCGTGACGGAGAAGCGGGTCATGCCGGTGGATTGCAGGATTACGCGTTTCTTATACAGGGATTACTTGACCTTTATGAAGCATCCTTCGACGTATCCTATATTGAAAATGCAAATACGCTAATGCAGAGGCAGATTGAACTCTTTTGGGATAGCACAGGGGACGGATTTTACGATACAACCGATGAAGACGCTTCCCTCATCCTTCGGAGCAAAGAATTTTACGATAGCGCCGAACCAACAGGTAATTCAATCAGTGCGCTCAATCTCCTGCGACTTTCATATTTTACAAACAACACTGATTGGCAGGACATGGCCGTAAAAACGATAGAAGCTCTGGGAGAGCATCTCGCCGATAATCCGGAGGGAATGGTACAAATGCTAGTTGCATACCAATGGAGTCTCGGAGTACCGCAGGAAATTATCGTTGCGGGAAACCGCGCTGCCGTCGATACGCAGGAATTCATCGGCGAAGTGCAATCCCGCTTCCTCCCCCACAAAGTCGTTATCCTTACAGACGGCAATGAAATTAAAAATAGACTTACCCATTTTCTTCCCATCATAAGCAACATGATCCCGAGCGAGGGAAAGGCGACAGCATATATTTGCGAAAATTTTTCATGCCAATTACCAATCACCGATATAGAAATTCTTCGTCAAACTTTGGCCAAATTATAAAGGGAGAACTCTATCACCCCCATCTGAAGATGGGGGCTATACAGGCAAATTCTATTAATCTATTGTTATATATAGAGTTACACCAATTACACATATCCATAAATTTTTTCTTAGATTTTACTTGATTTTGTGATATCATTTTGCTATCATTATGATAGCACACAACAATAAAGGGATTAAAATTGAAAACAGTCACAGAAAAACCGGCAATCCGAGTCAATGGATACATCGCATTCTTTCTATATCTTATTCTACTCGGATTGAATGCATATCTGATATACTGGATGGCATCAAACGAGGATCCTTCCTATATCGTTACCGAAAGCCTACTTTTCATCGTAACGGCAATTATGATGGGCGGATTCTTCATCGTCCAGCCGAATGAAGCGCGCGTCCTGACACTATTCGGTAAGTACATCGGGACCGTCCGCGACGATGGTTTCTCGTGGGCAAATCCTTTCACTATAAAAAAACACGTATCTCTCAGAATCCGCAATTTCAACAGCGAGAAAATTAAGGTTAACGACCTTCATGGAAATCCAATTGAAATTGGCGCCGTAGTAGTATGGCGCGTTATCGATTCCGCCAGAGCGTTATTCGATGTTGACCACTATGAAAACTTCGTGGCCATCCAGAGCGAAACGGCAATTCGCGCGCTCGCATCCGAATACCCGTATGATGTTGCGGATGAGGACCGACCGTCACTGCGCGGCAATCCGAACGATATTGCCGAACGGCTCAAACATCAGGTTCAAACCCGTCTGGAGGTTGCCGGCGTTGAAGTAACCGAATCACGGCTCAGCCACCTTGCATACGCTCCTGAGATTGCACAGGTCATGCTCCGGCGCCAGCAGGCACAGGCAATCATCGCAGCACGGCAGAAAATCGTCGAGGGGGCAGTCGGAATGGTACAGCAAGCCCTTCATGCCCTTAGCGAACAAAAGGTAGTAGAGCTGGATGAAGATAAGAAAGCAACCATGGTGAACAACCTGCTCGTTGCCCTAGTTTCAGAGGCAGAGGTACAGCCGATCATCAATACCGGCACACTTTACCAGTGAGTGAAAAGAAAAAATTCCTTCTCCGTCTCGACAGCGAGGCATACACAGCCCTCGAGAAATGGGCCGCCGATGATCTGCGGAGTATCAATTCACAGATTGAGTTTATACTTATCGGATCATTGAAAAAAACCGGAAGATGGAAAACAAAATCCGGTAAAAATGAAGAAGCCGAGGAGGATGAAAAGTAAGTTATTTTATCTGGTAAAAACCACTATTTAGGAACTTGACGATGCGCAGTATACAACAACTGATGGACCATCCCCTGACACTTGTGCAGCCGAAAATGATGAAGCAACATCACGAGCTACGGTTCGGCGGGGAAATTGTCGCAACGGTATCATTCCCCAAGATATTCAGCTCACGTGCCGTAATTGCTACAGCCGATGGGATCTGGTCGGTCACGCAAGAAGGATTCATCAGGAAAAAAATACTTGCTGTGCGTGAGGGTGAATCGACAGATGGGGCCGTCTGCTCAGTAAATTCCTGGAGCGGTGAAACCAGCATTGTGCTCCCCAAGGGAATGAAATATGTGCTAAAAACAAATATCTGGAAATCATTAACGGAATTAAAAAAAGAAGACGGTAAGGTTGTTGTTACAATCCATACCAAAGGTTTTTGGCGGAATACAACAACGCTAACTATGAACCGTACCGCGGGAGTGTCTCAGGACCTGCCTCTTCTAGTCATCCTGAGTATCTATATAGTTATAATGATGCGACGAGATTCTCACGCCGCAGTAATTGCGAGCGTTCACTCTTGAGTTTTTCACTCTCAAACACCTCACGCCAAATCTTTTGAATAC
>CAYGXH010000396.1:0-3316 GCA_964353675.1 uncultured Chlorobiaceae bacterium | reverse complement strand
GCAGTCGCTGCAATCAATATAGACCCTTATCGCTTTTTTCTTCATCTCATCAAGACTATCCTCCTGCGCCGATATGACTGCAGGCAGGGTTGCACCTGCGGTCAGAAGATAGATGAAGAGGGTAAATATTCTCCTCCGGAATAGCATGAATATTTTCATAGCTAACCTTTGTTATTGGAATGATTGGACGATAAAACAACTATTAGACCCTCTCCGCACAGCGGAGGTTGACATTGGCCATTACGGTAACTTACATACGAATGATCTGGTGTTTAAATTGATCGATTGGAATTTCCTGAAAAAGCATTTTTGGAAAGTCTAGACCGTGTTTGTTCAAAAAATGGAGTATATTGAGTTCCCTCTCCTGAAAATTTTTATTCGGCAGGGTGGTATGTGTAATTTTCGCGATCTGACGGAGAGCAACCTCATGTTTCCGCTGTTGAGCTTCAAAGATTTTATCTCTCAGGACGTCAAGCTGCTGCTGAAACCTCCCGGACATATTTTCAAGTGCGCCGAGAAGCGTCGGATCTATATAGTTAACACCGAAATGCATTTCTTTAATCAGGTCATGAATGCGCTGGCCGGCTTCCTTGAACATTTCATCTATATTTACTTCAGATACCTGATCGATAACCTTCGCATGAACTTTATCAATGCTGCTGAAGAATTCCGGCAGTTCAAGCTGATATTTTTCAAGGAGTCTGTCTACCTTGTCTTCAATCAGCGTGACACTTGCACGCGGATAGATAACCGGCATCGTAAGTCCGAAATAACGATAAACTTTTTTTAGTTGTGCGAAGTAAGCGATCTCCGAAGGACCGGCGATGTAAGCGATCGTGGGAAGGAGTGTGTCCTGACAAATCGGACGCAATGCCACATTCGGACTAAGAAGCTCGGGTTGTTCATGTGCGATCCTCAGCATTTCTTCCTTCAGGATGAAATGCCGTGTTCCTTTCAGGCTGAAGTCGTGTTCACGCGGTTCGAGAATATATCTGCCGCCTTTATGAAAGTAAAAGAGATTCAGCGCCTTTGTTTTAATCTGAGCATGATATCTGTCTTCAAGTTCGGCGCTTCTTTCGATGATCAGCTGTGATACCTTCGGATAGTCTGTAAGCTCCGTTATAAATATCGGACTGAGAAGTTTTTTTGCCTGCGGATCAGAAGCGGATAAAAACACAAGTCCGTCTTCGCGGAACCAGGAGCTCAGAAGCGAGGCAAACGCATCACTGAAACTACGGCCAGAGAAATAGTGAGTCTTCATAAAGTCGATAGCGCCCGTCTTAAATTCCGAATGAGGGAGTATTCGGGCAACCTGCTCGTAGAACATAGCAAGCTGCTCGTCAAAGACGAGTTCACCTACGGCACCGGGATTTTTTCCCTTCAACTGCTCGGCATATTCGATCCGGTGTGGGGTGCTGTCCTGACCAAGAATTCCTAAATTATTTACTTCTGCAAAATCATGATCATCGCCCTCAAGCCAGAACACCGGGACGAATTGATAATCGGGGAATATTGTCCGGAGATGTTTGGCGAGAGCGACCGCCGTATGAGCTTTGTAAAGGGTGTACAGCGGTCCGCCAAAAATGCCCACCTGCTGACCGGTTACGACTGCGACACAGGTCTCACTGCTCAGCCGTTCGATGTTGGCAAACGCAGCTTCCGAGTTGTTAATCCTTTGATTCTGATCTTTGAGAATTTGGACGATGACGGAGCGGTACTTGAATCGTTGTTTGATCCTCTCAAGCTGGTGTCTGAGTTGCTGAAGATTCCTGAAGTCGCATTCATAAAATTGTTCTACCTTATGGAAATCGCTGAGGTAGTCCTTGAATAGTGTAGATATTCCCTCAAGTGTATTAGGCAGAGAATTAAAATCCAGCCAGCCCGTTGTATTCATACGTGATTGGTTTATAAAGTGATACTTGTGAAAATATACCGTTTCGGTCAGTGAGATGCAACAACCATTATAACTTATAGGCTCTGTTTATGGCAATTACAATTGAACGGATTAGTCGGTTGAACGGTTCTTGAGCAACTTCAGCGGCAGATGTTACGTCTTCATGGGATAATTTTTGAGGGTTCAGACCGCTCGAGAGGTTAGTGATACAGGAAATACCTAAGATCCGCATTCCAAGGTTATTTGCACATACGACTTCGTTGACGGTAGACATCCCCACGGCGTCACTCCCGAAATTGCGGAGCATCTTTACTTCTGCGATAGTTTCGTAGCTGGGACCCGAAATACCGCAATATATTCCCTCACGAACCGGAATGCGTTCTTTATTTGCAACGGAGAGGGCGAGGCTTCTTAGATCGGCATTATAGTAGTCTCTGTGACGAATGAGTTGCGGAGGTGAGTGTTTCACATTTTGGAATGTAAAATTAATATGATCGGTGATCAGCATTAGATCGCCGGGTACGAAGGAAGGATTGATGCCTCCTGCTGCATTTGTTATTATGAGTATCTGTACTCCCAATTTCTTTGCTATTATGATAGGGTAGATGGTACTTTCGAGTGATGCAGATTCGTAAAAGTGAGTTCGTCCCTGAAATACGATGATCGAGATTCCTTCAAGCTTCCCGAAGAGTAAATTTCCCGTGTGCCCCGAAATTGTCGATTTCGGATAGGAAGGAATTTCAGCTGCAGGAGTTGAATACAGATTTTCAATTTCACTGCCGAAATTCCCCAGTCCGGACCCGAGTATAACGCCTACTCCGGGGCGAATATGAGTCTGAGCGTGGATGTACCGGAGCGATGCCCTGATGTCTCTTTCAGAAGAGGGAGTCACGTTTTTGTTTTTCCTCTCTCCACTGTACAAATGGGAGCAGGTCCGCCGGTAGGCAATACGATGATGGTGTGCATGATGATGTTTTACTCTTCCGGACGAACATAGCATTTACGGCATCTTGCTTCGTATACTCCAGGCCCACCGACTACCACCCGTTCATGTTGTCGGGTGATTCGCTGCGTACGATCTGCGGGATTTCCGCATACCATGCAGATAGCGAGTGTTTTCGTTATATATTCCGCTACAGCGAGGAGCTGAGGAATCGGTTGAAACGGCTCACCGCGGTAGTCCTGATCCAGACCTGCTACAATCACGCGCTTACCCAGATCTGCAAGCTGTTCAACGACATCGACGAGATCAACAGAAAAGAACTGGGCTTCATCAATACCGATAACCTGAGCGTCTTTCGAGAGTTCAAATATGTCGGCTGAATTTTTAACGACTATGGAAGAGAGCGATTGGTCGCTGTGAGACACGATTTTATCGGAATTATATCTCGTATCGATCGAGGGTTTGAAAATCATTACTTT
>CAYGXH010000395.1:0-3316 GCA_964353675.1 uncultured Chlorobiaceae bacterium | reverse complement strand
CATTATATGATGACGATGGTGTGAGTTTCGATTATGAAAAAGGAAAGTTCACTAGAATTCTACTCACAGTAAGTAAAGATAAAAATGGGAAATTGAGAGGTAATGTGACCGTTCCGGAAGGCGCTGATGTTTGGTCGTATGACAGTTACATATGGAAATTTATGACCAATTGAGAGGTTGGTTAATAATGTTAAAATAAAAGAACCAATGTTCCGGTATGTTTCCGTAGGAAAGTTGGAAACAGTTCGCTGTAATAAAAGTTTAATAGAGGGAGATTTTATTTTGATTAACCTGCAAACCTTGCGAAGGTTTGCTGTGTTTAGGCAAAATAAACCTTCGCAAGGTTAACAAAGCAATTAGAGATTTACTCAGGAACCTCCCGAACAACCCGGAGGATACTTTCCGGATTGTTCGGGTTATGTACCACTGCTTCGAAGTCTTCCTTTCAGATTTTTTCCATCATGCCCGGTTAAATTACCTGTATCTTTCACAATAAGGGCTTTATTGTATATTGCGATTACTTCGGAGGCGGAGGCGGCGGAGGCGGCTCAGTAGGATCTGTATCGTACGTTGAATCCGTCGATGTGGTGATCGGCGATGAACTCTGAGCGGGAGCGCTGTCGAAGAGCAGAGTGCAGATTTGCTCCACGATAGCTCCTATTCCCGAGGGGTCGTCGGCGTTAGCATTGACCGTCGTCGACAGAAAAAGTGTGAACATTATGAAAAATGCAATCACCTGGAAAAATGGTGAATTACTGCGGGGTGTATCGGGTCGGTGCATGGCTTACTCCTGAATATTGTTTATGGGTGATTTAATAGTTGACTTACAGTTGAAAAATATGTAAAATATGACAAAGTAGCAAATATATTACTATTTGTAGAAATTATATCATTTATATTAATATTTTTCACAATCAGCAAAATATTTGCTCTTTAAGGGCTAATTTTATATCTTCCTGAGAAGAGAATATCTGCGATATGTCTAAAATAGAATGGAAAATACTGGGCTTTTGGTTTTTGATTGTCGTCTTACTGCGGCTTTCCCTGCTTTTCCAGCACCGGTATCTTGACGACATACGCCTCATCAATACATGGATTCAGGCGCTCCTCTGTATAATATCGGTTGTGCTTGCCTGTAAGAGCTCCGGCGCACAGCGATACATCTATATTAATTTTGCGATACTCTTTGGTTTTGTCGTACTTAAGTTCGGCGGTTCGTTCCTCGGGCAAGACATTACGGGCTTTTACTACCATTTCTATGTCAACATGATCGGCGACGCAGTGATTTGTACTTTCGCTATTCTTTATACTGCTGTCGATTATATGTTCAGAAATAAAAGCGTTCCCGGTAAATACACGATAGCCGCACTCATAACCGGTCTGATCATCATTATAACGTTCTCTCCTTTTATCTATAATCCGGCTGAGCTTTGGAACCAGAAGGACTACGCAGCATTTACTCGCGTTGAAAAAGTATGGACCGACCTATCCCTGCAGTTGGACAGAAATCCAAACAACGAGGAAATTCTGCAGGGATTATCGGAACTGCCCGCTGTTACCGGGGATGAGTACCGGCTTATCGCATCTCAAATAAACAAATGGTGCGGTTATGTCGAGTCAAACGCGGGAACTACGCTATTCTGGCGCCCCCTCTATGGACGTGCGATGGTCAACGATATCACACGGTGTATCATACTTGCGGTCATACTATCGATTGTATACAGACTCGACAAGCCTTACCATGCGTACGTCGATAAAATACTGCTCCTCATGATTCCGCTCTATGCGCTGGAAGCGTTTCATGATTGGAGTTCTTCGACAAGCATAAGCATGGAGGAGTTCAGACTGCTGTTTACCATCGGGCAGTATATGACTGTATTCATTTTTGTATTCCTTGTATATGTTTTTCACCTTAACCTCAGATTTACGGAATCGCCCGTCAGTGCATACTATGAAGAAGCTCTTAATAACATGCCTCTCCAGATAACGCGCTGGCGGGATGAGATAGATACATTAATAATAAAACTTTTCACGAATAGCTCTCATCTCACACGAAGAGTGGCAGATATCGGGAGCAGAAAGGGAGATAAGGTTAAACAATATGGCAAAGAATGAAATAACGGCTCTTGACCGGATACTTGTCGGAAAGAGTCAGGCAATTCGGAGCATCCGCAAAACTGTGGAAAAGCTCAGACAAGCGCGCAGCGTCTTAATTATAGGAGAACGTGGTGTGGGGAAGACTGCAGTTGCCCAGACACTGCATTTCACCGCATCACCGACCGGAACGGTCAGGATATTGAGTCCGTTCACCATTGATGAAAGGGAAATCGGGAACCTGGGCGACAACGTACGTTCCGGAACCGTCGTAATACGGGAAATCGAGGAGTTTTCATTTCTCCAACAGGCGCTCTTTATGAAGTTCATTGAAGATCAGAGAGGTAACAAATCAATCCGCATAATAGTGACTGCGAAGGAAGGTCTCCCGGATCTGAAAGCGAAGGAAAAACTGAGCAGTGAAACGGCAAAACTGCTTAATGTTTTTGAAATGATCGAAGTACCGCCTCTTAATGAGCGGCCTGAAGACATTCCCCCGCTTGTCGAACATTTTGCCAAACTGACGTGCAATACGCTCGGCATCACTCTGAAGGTTCTCGACATCAACACGCTTGATCTTTTATCGAAGCGGGCATGGCCGGAAAATGTGCGGGAGCTGAGAGCGGTTGTAGAGCATGCGGTTCTTTCGGCTCAGGGTGAAACGGTGGAACTGCCTGCATCGATTCTTGACGAGCAGTCGCAGCTCGACGTGATAATGAAGAACATCAGCGAGCGCAGAAAGTTTGCATTCGATGAAGCGTGGAACAACCTTGAGCGGAGTCTGATTGAGCGCACGCTTGGAGCGACGGACTACAATCAGACGAAATCTGCCAAAGTGCTCGGCATATCCGGAGCGAATTTTCGGTACCGCCTGAGGAAGTATCGGATTCGGAGAAAACGGCAGTGATACAATTGCTGCGCCCCGGCAGTCGCCGATATTCATATAGGTTCGTTCGATCCGAAGTAAAGGTATGGGCTGTGCGGATCACGGGACGATTATAGTATATAATTCAGAGTATCGGTCGCCGCCGCACGGTTTTCATTAAAATAAATCATGATCTCAAATTCTTTTTCTTCACAGAGGACCGTGAAGTTTGAAGCGCCGGAGAAGAAATTATATGCGTTTAAGACTTGCAAAAGTTGATGAATCGCAGTTTCTTATCAGTTTAAAGAAAGAGGTTTGGGGGAGTAAAGCCACCCGTTTCAGCGATTGGCAGAAAGG
>CAYGXH010000394.1:0-3331 GCA_964353675.1 uncultured Chlorobiaceae bacterium | reverse complement strand
CTTACCATACCAATGACAATCTTCCACAGGATGTCATTATTGTGAAGGGCGATGGAAAGGGATTCCTGACAGCGGAGTATCTTGATCTTGCCGGAGCAGTAGATTACAAGGGCAAGGCGAAATCAGAAGCAGGCAAGCCGTATGAAAGTGAAGCGAAGTTTGTTCTGACGACACCTGATTCGGTTGTGGGATTGCATGTTGAGTTCAGTATTGGAATCTATGAGCATTTTGGTCTTGACTTTTTCAATCTTCCTGCGGCTGATCCATTAGGGAAGATCAAGAAGTTTGATTACACGCTTCCACCGTCGACACCGAAGCTCTATGCTGGAACAGATGTTGAGATATGGGTACATGGAGCGAAAGGGAAGGCGATAGTATTGAAGAAATACTGGTGGGTGAATGCCTATCAGCCTGAGAAGTGGAAGCCGACAAAACTAGTTGGACCGGTTGCAACATTTTCAGGATTATGGTTCAGAATGCCTAACTGGAACAACGTTGGCGAAGATATTTACGGCGGACCAAAGGGTGGGATCCCACCAGGTGGACCGGATGGCATCGCACTTGGAAACAAGAGTCAGGTTGGAACGAACGGGAAGGGTAAGCCAATCTATAGGTATATCTACCATCCAAAGAACTGGAAGAGTGTACTAAAGACATTAGACAAGAAAGGTACGCATCATTCCACAGTTCCAACGGAATGTCTCATCACGGCAGGTGGAAAAGAAGTATTAAAGCCTTTCAAAGGATTCCCACCGGATAAATATAATAACTTGCTGGTAGCGGAACTTTTGACGTTGAAGTTCAATGCGTATCAAAGTGATAATGGGAACACGAGAACTGGATTCCGAAATCTGCATTATGTAAAGCAATCGGGTGATCCGGCTGCATTACCCGCGGATGTGGTCATTGATTCGATCATCTGGTACGGCGACAAGTATTTGACGTGCGAAGACAGTCGGTTTACTGGTGCAGAGCTGACAACGTTGATACACAACATCAATGCGGTATTTGCCGGTGAATTTGATACGTTGGCATATGGCGGTGCTACAAAATATGGCGGTGGCAAGACTTTTCTGAAACCGGCGAAGTATTTGGCAAATGTGGCGGAGTTGTACCGGGCGTCTTTGGCAGAGGTTGCGCCGCTCACTGGTCCGGGATATGCAAACCTCGAAACCGAACCTGTGCAGTTCAGTCTTGCGCAGAACTATCCCAATCCGTTCAACCCTGTGACAACGATCGAATTCGATCTGGCCGAGGATGCTTTTGTAACGTTGAAAATATTCAATGTTCTCGGGCAGGAAGTAGCGACGCTTGTTGATAGGGAAGAGTTCACCGAAGGAAACAACTGGGTTGAATTCGATGCATCAGCGCTTTCCTCGGGTGTGTACTACTACCGTCTGATTGTTAATGACGGCCAGTTCACCCAGGTTAAGAAGATGATGCTCGTGAAGTAAAATTAAATAACCTGTGGTCTCTATTTCAATGGAGACCACAGGTTCCCTGATTGAGAGCAGATCATGAAAAATCAGGGATGAAAAATAGTGAGTAAGAATTATAAATCAAAAAGTTAAATTAAATCAAATAAAATTCTCTAATCCACCAATTAATAAAACAATTTAAAGGAGTAACACATGAAAAAATTATTGGTTCTTGTGATGGTCCTGTTCCTCGGAACCTTTGCGTTCGGACAGGGCACGAACCAAGCAGATGTTCTGTACACGGCGACAGTAACAGATGCGACGATTATCGAACTCAGCGTCGGTGATGCAATATGGGATGCTCTCCGTCCTGGTGTGGCTTACAAATGTATTGCTGATCTACCTGTCAACAATACTAACATCACACCTTTCATCGAAGAGACATTTGAACCCGCACAGATTGACCTCGTCGGTGCACCGAATTCAGATATCGTGATGACATTCATTCTGCCGACAGTTCTTCTACCAGATGGGGGAGTTGGCATAATCACAATGGATTATGACAATCAATCAGCCAACTGGTTTGATGATGCTGGCGCGCAGAATAACTTCTTCAATCCGTTGAGCCCGTTCACTGTTACCCTCAATTCCGATGGCGCTGCAATTGTACTATTAGGCGGCAATCCAACGGTAGCTGAGAATGCAAGCGGCGGCGTCACGTTTAACGGATACGCTCTCGTTACTGCAGAATACACGGGGATGGCTCTTTAATCCACGAGTAAAAGCAGAACAACTGTAAGTAGAGTGGGGGTAACTTGCCATTTTAAACGTGAGTTACCCCCTTAAATTATAAATTTGGAAATATCTTTGTGGCAGATGGCATGATTAATAAAAGATTCAGTCTGTGTCTGGCTGTTTTCTTAGCGGTGATCGGAATTGATTCATCGATTGAAGCCGGTGTCCTCATACAGCCGACATTCCTCTTTCTTAACCAATCGCGTGGTTCTATACCGATCACAGTGCGTAATCCCGGCGATACACCTGTGGAAGTATGGCTGGAAGTCAAATTCGGGTATGTTACTTCAAACGATACCGGACAAACGATAGTTATTTACGACACTCTCGGAACACCACCGCAATCTGCCGTACCTTGGATTAAATTGTATCCGCAGCGATTCAGATTAGAACCGCTGAGGAGTCAGATCGTCCGTGTCATGGTTTCACCCCCGCCTACGATATCGGATGGGGAGTATTGGGCAAGGATCATGGTTGGCAATCAGGATGTAAAGGATGCCAAATCGGCCGCGGACATTGGTAAGGGGAAAAGCGGAATCACATTTGCACAAAAAATTGGTATTCCGCTCCATTACCGCAAGGGAGAGGTTAAAACCGGAATTGATATAAAGAATGTTGACGTTTCTGTTACCCAGGACAAAATTACTATAACGATGGATATGAATCGTCTTGGTAATGCTTCGTACTGGGGGGGTGCGACATTTTTCCTCTTCGATGCCCAACGCAGACGTGTTTTATCGATGAAGAGAGATGTTGTTGTGTACACGAATTACCATGCACGGGTCGAACTTGATCGATCCAAAATTCAGCCCGGAACATATACGATAGAGGTCGATATTTCACCGGAATTACGGACAAGCATCCGTAAAGGTGATTTGATTCCGTGTGAACCGATTCACATATCAAAATCAATTGTCCTTAATTAACAAGCGCAACTATAGTGAAAAATATTACATTTATCCTGATTTGCCTCCAAATACTCGCTGCAAACCAGGGTTTAAGTCAGACGGTTTCAAGTGATCTTGTCCCGGTTTCCTTCCGTGCTATTGGCTTTCCGGAAAAAGAGATGACGATTCGGATAAAAGACAGCGTCGCATACCTGCCTGCGGTGGAAGTCT
>CAYGXH010000393.1:0-3351 GCA_964353675.1 uncultured Chlorobiaceae bacterium | reverse complement strand
CACCGCTCAGGACCATAAACGGATATTCGACGGTGGTAAAGGGAAAAATACGGGGGGTATGGGTGCCTATAGTCCGGCACCGATCGTCGATGAAGATAGGATGGAAAAAGTAAAGGGCCAGATCATCCGTCCCACACTGCGCGGAATGGCAAACGAGGGGAGAACCTACCGCGGCTGTCTGTACATAGGATTAATGATAACGGAAACAGGCCCGAAGGTCATCGAATTCAACTGTAGATTCGGTGATCCTGAAACCCAGGTCGTTTTACCGCTGCTCGAGAGCGACCTGGCTCAATTGATGCTCGATACAATTAACGGCACACTATCTGAGCATCCTGTTATGCTCAAAAATAAGACAGCCGTATGTGTCGTGTTGACATCAGGGGGTTATCCCGATCGCTACAACATTGATAAATTGATATATGGTCTGGATGCAGCCGCATCAGAGCCCGACGTCACCATTTACCATGCAGGGACAAAGCTGAGTAAAGAAGGTATCGTCACCGCCGGAGGGCGCGTTCTCGGCGTCACAGCCGTCGGTGAACCCAACGATCTGGAGGGTACGATCGGAAAAGCATACAGGGCTGTTGAAAAAGTTACATTCGACGGTGCATATTACAGAAGCGACATCGGGAAGAAAGGTCTGGAGTTAATTCGAAGACTTAAAAAGAAGGAGATTCAGTGAATATTCTCATTACTGGCGGAGCCGGTTTTATCGGCTCACACGTGGCAGATGCTTCCATCGGCGAGGGGTACCATGTAACGGTTATCGATGACCTATCGACGGGTAGTCGTGAGAACGTCAATCCTAAATCGAAATTTATCAAAATGGATATTCGTGATGAGGCTGTGAGGGATCTGTTCGCTGGAGGACACTTCGATGCGGTAATTCACCATGCCGCACAGATGGACGTCAGGCGATCGGTTGAAGATCCAGGACATGATGCATCCGTAAATATTATCGGGTCATTGAATCTTTTAGAGAATTGCATCGAGTATGGTATTAAAAAATTCATATTTGCCTCGACCGGCGGTGCGATCTACGGAGAACAGGAATACTTTCCGGCGGATGAATCACACCCGGTTAATCCTCTTTCACCGTATGGAATTGCGAAGCTCGCGGTCGAGAAGTACCTGTTCTATTACCATACCGTTCATGGTCTTAAGTCCGTAAACCTGCGTTATGCAAATGTATACGGACCACGCCAGAATCCGCATGGCGAAGCCGGTGTCGTAGCTATCTTCTTAAGTAAAATGCTCGACGGAAAAGAAACTCTGATCAACGGCGACGGCAGGCAGAGCCGCGATTACACATATGTAGGTGATGTAGTCAGGGCAAATATGCTTGCGCTGAAGTATGGTGATTCCGGCACGTTCAACGTTGGTACGGGCAGCGAGACGGATGTCAACCAGCTGTTCCGCATGATCAGAGAACTCGCCGGCTCATCATGTCAAGAGCGGCACGGACCGGCGAAAATAGGCGAGCAGATCCGCAGTGTTCTCGATCATTCCCGTATCAGCAAAGTCCTCGGGTGGGAGCCATCGGTAAATCTCCGTGAGGGTTTAACTAAGACGGTCGAATTCTTCAGAAAACGGAATCCGAATGACCATTGATACGGCAATAGCCGTATTCATTCCTGAGTCCGGCGATTCATCATTCAGAATATTTTGCTGAGTACCTTCGTTCAATACATTGTCCTGAATTGTTCTTCATCAGAAATGATCCGCCGTGGCGTTTCAGTATTTTATCCGAATCAGATCAACGGAAGACATAAATAATGCAGCGTTGGGTAATCGCGGTTTTATTCATCATCTTCTGCCGTGCGGAACTTCATTCGCAGGATCAGGATTCGCTTGCAAAATACCTCCGGTTTCAGGAAGTCTGTTATTTTGAATTTCTTTATACTTATTTTCCCCCGTTCTTCATCCAAAATACATTAGAATTAAAGGAGTTCATCAGGAGTAATACGTTTAAAAAGCTAAGGGAGGTTTACGGCGACCTTCATGCAGTTGATGCTATATTCATTCGCTCGATGGCGCTGACGAAAGAAAATACGGCAATTTCGCTCTTTCTGGCAACCGTCGCATGTTTTGATCACCGGCTGGTAGGATTGAAAATACCGGTGTTTTCTCTTTTCTTTCCGCTGACTAACGAGTCGGATGATGAATTCATCCGGCGTGTTGATAATCTCCCCAACAGGTTGTATGAAGATACTCCGCCGAGTATGGGTGGTGATCGCGACAAACTTCAGCATTTTTTCGGTTCCGCATTCATCTCATATATTTTCGAATCGTCTCAATCTGCCGAACGGGTTGCTCAATTTATTGAATATGGCGAGGATGCGATCATTGTGGAAGGCGCATATGATCATAGAGATTTGCGCGCAAATTGTCAGGGAGGGAAATTCGGACTTGCACTTTTACAGAATAATCATAGATTACCTTCAGAGTTCTTTCGCCAGGATTGTAGATCCGATACCCCTGGTGCGACGAATGGAGGTAAACCATCGCAATACCAAGAGTAGGAGTAAATTAATGCGTACAGTTCTCGTTGTTGATGACGAAAAGAGTGTCCGTGAATCGATTAAAATGATCCTTGAGTATGAGAAGTATGTTGTTCATTTCGCGGAAAGCGGGGTGATGGGCCTCGAGTCGTTCCGTGAGAGCCCGCCCGACGCTGTTCTTCTTGATATTAAGATGCCCTCCGGTATGGACGGCATCGAGGTCCTGAGGGAGATGAAGCAGTTGCATCCGGAAATTCCGGTAGTTATGATATCCGGGCACGGTACTTTCGAAACGGCGGTGGAAGCAACGAAACTTGGAGCTTTCGACTATCTTCCCAAACCTCTCGATCGCGATAAGCTCCTTATTACTGTTCGTAATGCAATTGAACAGAGGAAACTCGCCGTGGAAGTCAGGGAAGTACGCGACAAGGAGCGCATCATCGGTGAAAGCGCCAAGATCAGAGAAATCATCACTCTCATTCAACGGGTTGGTCCGACAGATGCGCGAATTCTGGTATCGGGAGAAAGCGGAAGCGGCAAGGAACTGGTAGCGAAGGCAATCCACCGGGCAAGCAAACGCTCGGAGATGAGATTAGTAGAAGTCAACTGCGCGGCAATTCCCGCTGAATTGATAGAGTCGGAGCTTTTTGGTCATGAAAAGGGATCGTTCACCGGTGCAACTGCTCAACGGATCGGAAAATTTGAACAGGCCGACGGCGGTACCATCTTCCTGGATGAGGTCGGCGATATGAGTTTGCAGGCTCAGGCGAAAGTTCTACGTGCTCTCGAGGAGGGTAAGATCGAACGAGTGGGAGGAAACAAGCTGATAACGGTTGACGTCAGAGTG
>CAYGXH010000392.1:0-3360 GCA_964353675.1 uncultured Chlorobiaceae bacterium | reverse complement strand
ACCGATTCAACGATGCAAGTATAACATTGTATCACGCCACGGGTTCCAGTCGATATTTGCTAAGTGTCCTAGCAACTTCTAATATCAGTCAGTTATCCGGTTTCGGCATCATCCCATTTATTTCGCTCGATAGTCTTAGAAATCTGCTGGGCAAGGAAAACGCGACACGCAGAGACGAAGCTAATACACTCGACTTAGAGTACGAAATCGGTGAGGCAACCAATTATCTTTCGTTCATATTTCACAACAATAAACTGGATTCTCTAATTTTTATACCTTACCTGGATTAGAAAATTCATTGAAAATAAATAAATCGGTTTTCACCATAGACAGAAAGACACCTCACATATGACGAATGATTTATATAAGAAATAAACATTTATACTGAATATATACTATGCTGAAAATAATCATATTTATTGCAGCGTCTGCCGGGCTTGTTTGTCTTTCGTGGAAATCTCTGCAAAATCCTCACTATCACGGCTTCTACCGATTCTTTGCCTTTGAGTTTTTACTCATCCTGGTCCTTCTCAACGCGGATCCGTGGTTCCATGATCCATCCTCCGGTCTCCAAATCGTAACGTGGGTGCTGTTGCTCTCCTCTCTAATTCTGGCAATCCACGGATTCTATATGATCCGCACAGCAGGTAAGCCAAAAAGCGGATTTGACAATACGACAACGATGATAGTTTACGGTGCGTATAAGTACATTCGTCACCCTCTCTACAGTACTCTGTTATTGGGTGGCGGCGGGGTATTTTTAAAGAATCCTTCACCCATCGGAGGCATCCTGTTTTTGCTTATCTTCACTGCCGTTTTTGCAACCGCCAAGGCTGAAGAATCGGAGAATTTAAAGAAATTTGCAGATTACGCATCATATATGAAAAAGACAAAGATGTTCATCCCATTTTTATTTTGATGGGAAAAAAATCGGAGAAACGGTGGAGACGATAAAAAAGAACTGGCCTTTCACTTATAGAAATGTTTTTCTGACAGATACCTCTATCATTATCCTCCTGGCGATCATAAAATTTATCGTCCATATTATAACAAATGCATCAGGGGGCTATGGCTACTTCCGGGATGAATTCTATTACATTGCCTGCAGTGATCACATGGCTTGGGGTTATGTCGACCAGCCCCCGTTATCGATAGGAATCTTATGGCTTAATCGTTTGCTCTTCGGCGATTCACTCATCGCATTGCGCCTTCTCCCTGCCATCGCAGGCGCTGTGGTAGTCGTTTTAGCCGGAGTTATGGCAAGGGAGCTCGGCGGAAAAAGATTCTCGCAGGTGCTGGCCGCGTGTGCAGTGATTTTCTCTCCTCTGATGCTATGGACGAACACGGTATTTTCAATGAATTCTTTTGATGTTTTATTCTGGACACTCGCACTCTACCTGATAATAATCATTATGAAAAAGGACGAAAAGAAAAATTGGTACGTCCTTGGGATTGTACTCGGATTGGGATTACTCAATAAGATCAGTGTCCTTTGGCTCGGCGCCGGTCTTGCGGTAGGATTACTCCTCACTCAAAATCGCAGACTATACATGACACGGCAAGTCTGGACAGCTGCAGCGATCGCACTGCTGATTTTCCTGCCGCATATCATATGGCAGATCGCCTATGGTTTTCCGACACTTGAGTTTATCAGAAACGCCACAGCGAATAAATACATTTCAGTCTCCCCTCTGCAGTTGCTCATAGAACAGACACTTACAATGAATCCTCTCACATTGCCTCTCTGGTTTTCCGGATTGATCTACCTGTTGATCTCGAAATCAACGAGGCAATACCGGATTATTCCGATTATTTATCTCACGGTATTTCTTATTCTCATTATTAACGGGAACAGTAAAGCCGAGTATCTCGCACCGATGTTTCCGATGCTCTTTGCTACGGGATCGTTCACCTTTGAGAAATTCATAATCAGATTGAATTGGGGCTGGCTTAAGCCGGCTGTGCTCGCGCTCATACTGCTCAGTGGAATCCTCTTCGCTCCGTTCGCGATTGCCGTACTCCCTGTCGATACTTTTATCTCTTATATGCCTATGCTGGGCATGGCGCCATCTACATCCGAGAATAAGGAACTCAGTAAACTTCCACAATATTACGCAGATATGTTTGGCTGGGAGAAAATGGTTACGGCAGCAGCTGATGCCTATAACACACTTACAGTCGAAGAGAAAATGAAATGCGCCATTATTGGCAACAATTACGGCGAAGCCAGTGCAATCGATTTCTTTGGTTCAAAATACGGCCTCCCGAAAGCAATAAGCGGTCATAACAATTACTGGCTCTGGGGACCCCGAAACGCCACCGGTGAGGTTGTCATTCGACTGGGAGGATCAATAGAAGCAATGCTCGAATCTTACAACGAAGTAAAACAAGTAGGTTTATTCAAAGATGATTACTGCATGCCGTACGAAAACAACATGGCAGTATATGTGTGTAAAAATCGGCGTACACCGCTGAAAGATGATTGGGCAGATTTCAAACATTTTGAGTAGATTTACACTCAATGAGCTAAGCAACATTTTTAAATTTGAGCATAGGGCGTTTCTAGATTTTAAACAACGCCAATCTGTGTTATCTGCATAACCGCTGGCTAATCCACCAGGCGAGCAGGCAGGTAGTTGTTCCATCAAATATGGGATAGATTATTTAGCAACTCTGGCACAAGTGGAATAAACGGGGAGAAACCGATGAATCAGCAAAACGAGAGTAACGTCATGCAAAAATTTAACGATCGCATCAGTCAGGCTCTGGCTAAAGAAGAAGCCAGGGCGGAGCATTTTGCGAACAATATTAGGTTCATCCTGCTGATAGTCCTAACTGTTATTGCCGTGTTGAATTCTTCTTCTGTCTCATTCGAGGCAAACATTTTAAATTTTGGTGCCCTCGCTTTCGGCTATACCTACGGATTCATAGTATTATTCCGAATCCGTAAGGTTGGCTATCATCCCATCATGAAATATATCACATCATGCCTGGATGTAATCCTGGTTTTCCTCCTGTTATTGATGTATACTAAAATTACGTTTCCATCTGTAGCTTTGAAGCATTATGTTTTCCTAATCGTATTCCCGCTGATAGCTCTTACGACTTTCCGTTATGACCGACTGCTAACACTGGTCACAGGCGGCCTGGCAATAACACTTTACTCAGCTCTGATCATTTATCTTTATCTGACCAAATCCATTACCATTACAAACGGCGGTTATGATCAAGAGCTCTTCAGCGGAGATATTACGTACATAGGACAACTTACTAAGATTCTCCTCCTTGGCGGATATATTTTACTCCTTGCTTATCTCGCTCAGTACTCACGAAAGCTTTTTGCAAAACTAATCACCGATG
>CAYGXH010000391.1:0-3377 GCA_964353675.1 uncultured Chlorobiaceae bacterium | reverse complement strand
TCGCCGGACAAATTCCCATCGATCCCCAGAACGGACAAGTACTCGACGGGGATGTAAAGTTACAAACCCGGCAGGTACTGAAAAATATGAGTGCAATTCTTGAACAGAGCGGACTGACATTCGGCGATGTTGTCAAAACGACTGTCTTCCTCAAGAGTATGGAAGATTTTGCCGACATGAACAGCGTCTATGCGGAGTTCTTTCCTGCGGCGCCGCCGGCACGCTCAGCAGTCGAAGTCGCACGCCTACCCCGGGATGTTAAAGTCGAGATTGAAGCTATTGCGGTCTTGAATTCGTAATCAGGTATAACATTCTAGTGCAGCCCCGTTTCAAATGTTTCCTAATTCGAAATTTGCGGTTATTGCTGCTTACCGCCTTTTCAACCGTATCTGTCCATTCTCAGATTGACACTACTATACGTTCCGATTCCCAGATTGTTTTTTCTCCGATCGATGTCAGTTACAAGCCCGCAAAATCCCCTATGCTTGCGCTCGGATTATCGGCTGCGCTCCCCGGTGCAGGACAAATCTATACGGAAAATTACTGGAAAGTGCCTATAATCTGGGGTGTGAGTGGATACTGGATTTACGAATGGATTCAGATGAATTCCGAGTACCGGAATTTTCGTGATCTTCATATTAAGGAACCTGCAGGACAATACCTCCGCTTACGGGATTTCTACAGGGACGAGCGGGATAAATTTGCATGGTTTCTTGCCGGACTATATATTCTCAACCTCATTGATGCCTATGCGGGGGCTCACCTTTATGATTTCGACATCAGTCCTGATGTGACGCTCAATGGTACAACGATCGCACGTATTTCCGTATCATTTCGCATCGGATTGTAATGTTAATGCCGGTATGGATTTTCCGTGCCTACGAACGCGCGAAGTGAGGTATCTCCTGAGGGATTTCTAGCGATAGTTCAATCAATCCACAGTATTCACCGTCGGAAAACCAGGGTGTCTGATATATCAGCTTCTTTTTCCCTTTTTTTTCGATTGTGTAGATATTACCCTTTCTCTCTTTCATCATCTGAATCAGCTGAGTGCGGGCAGGTTCGGCGTGACAATCAAGGATATTCGTCCCGAGAAGCTTTTCCCATCCGTCTTCATAAAATGTAGCGATAGCCCGGTCGTTCATTTCAATAATCATGCCCTCGCGATCACAGACCGTGACAGCTCCGGGAAATTCCCTAACCCATCGATGGTGTTTCATGCATTTATCCAGCTTTTAATGTTTGATTGAAGTATCGCCTGAAGAATGAGATGCTCCCGATGATGAGCGAGCCCCCGACGGAGATTGTAAATACTGAAATATATTCACGCGGCAGGGAAGAGAAAAGAATGACAATCCCGATGAGGAGCAAGAATACGGCGCTGACGTATGTTTTCAAGGTGCCGATAGCTGTCATGTGTACCTTATCCGGCATAGATACGATTCTGTGGATGTTATTCGTGACGATCTTCCTGACGGCTGAGTAATAGACCACAAACGCAAGTAGACTCCCCAGAATGAACAATATGAAAACTTGTTGGATTGATGAGCTCACAGCCTGAATTGCAGAGATAACCACGAGGAAAGTACCGGAAAGAAACCAAAGCAATCCGATGATGGCAAACATTTTTATCTTTGCCAATATGATGATGGTTTGACCGGTTTTCCCTGATGTTCTTTTCGGAATACTGTCACCCTAACTGTTTTTCTTTTTTCAACATCATAATTGTTTTTTCAATTCTGGCGATTCGTGTTGATTCTTTTTTTGCAGTCTCTATCCAGATAATATATTCTTTTTTATGCGTGAATGAGAGTTTTTCAAAACACGCCTTTGCTTCTTTATTTTTTCTGAATATTGTCTGTAAGTCTTTCGGAATTCGTAAGGTCCGGTTCACGATATCCACTCCCGTTACGGTCACTTTTTTTGAAGTCACTTTTTCTTCCGGTTTGAATCGCATTGCGGACCAGATGTTGTTTATGGCAATCTGCGATACTGCCTGATAGTTATAATCCTTCATTGTTTGCCAGAGAACATTGCGGTTCAGATCGGTTTCTGCGCAGCCGCTTTTTTTCGGGTAAGATATCCAGAAAACCATATCGGGTGAAAGCGCCGGTAAAACTTTTTGTACTCGTGTACGCAGGTCTGCTTTCGAGTCGACGAAGAGGAGCAAAGCGTCAAGATCTGATACCTGTCGTTTTTTGATTACTGCGGATTCGCCGAAGTACCCGGGAAGGTTCGAAGGCCTGTTGATGACGGCATATTTCATGATCCGTTTGATCCGGAGTTTTTTAAGTATTTTTTCGTTATTCATTACAAACCTGGACCAAGTGGCTTGAAGCTCCGCAGGATCCTGCCTTTCATACAGTCGCTTTCCGGAGGATACGCTTGAGGTGACGAATACTATGCCGGATTTCTGCGAGTTTGGTCCCGTCATGTTTGATGATTGCTTCTTCGCGCTGACCTTTTAATTCACGGATCTGAGCTTTGATTTTGGTTTTGTCTATACCTACGACGTGATGGTGTGCATGAGACTCAATACTCAACGCGATGCAGAGCGCCGGCAGCAATTTATCTTTGTGCATTGTAGAATGTCCCTTGGTTGCTTCGTGATCAATGCCATCAGCGATTTCACGGAGCTGGGCAACCGTCATTTTGCTGAGCTCTTCATATGTGTATGTCATAACAGTAGATCCTTCCATTGGTTGGGTAGATTCACAATTAGAATGTATACATTCCCGGAAAAAGTGTCAAGTCTCTGATTTTCTATGGAGATTTTACCTAATTAAAGAATAGAACGGGTCGTAACACTGTCAATTAAAGTACGAACTATTGAAATGTAATACAAAGGGCGGATGGATTTATATCGGAATAGGAGGTGGAAAATTTCTAGGCCGGGAATGTAATATAGGCTTTCTCCCCCCGGTTTATTCGAATCCGAGCAGGGAAGGAGATACCTTGGAATCTTGATTCGTCTATATGTTTGATAAGAACTGATTAGGTCCTATAGTCCTTCGCAGGACTCAGTGTGAGATTGATTAAAAATCCTTTCGGTTCAGCCGTTTTATTTATTTCGTGTGCAAACCATCTCCACGCTTTTTGTTTTTCCTTCCGGGAGAAGCGGGTCATGAATCTCAAAAATAAATTTATTCTGATCGATGATCCTGATGACATACCTGATATTCTTACCGTACTCATCGGTCATCGGTTCATCCATTTTTCCGTACATGGTGAGAACATTGCCTGTCTGATCAAAGTTACCATCGGCTGAAAACATCGCGGTTGATGAGTTATCTATCCATAACATCGTGTACTTTTTATTCATGTTGTCATATCCATTGTATCCGATTCCGCTCACCGGCATTCCCATCATCTGACTG
>CAYGXH010000390.1:0-3402 GCA_964353675.1 uncultured Chlorobiaceae bacterium | reverse complement strand
TTGCGATAAAAGGAGCTCATGTAATCATACACCACATCCGGTTTTGGGAACGTGGTTGCAGAATTATCGAGGTATATCAGTTCACTCATGGTTATCTCAGGATTTGTGATGTAATCAACTTAATTTGCCTATTCATTTTCCCAGGATAAGTGCGTCTGCTACAATCTCGGCGAGCGTTTTCACCTGCACGCCGAGTTTAAAGGTACTGTTTATCTGGATCAGCTGGTCGATGCAGTTGTGGCACGGGGCAACGACTACCGATGCGCCCGTACGTCGAATCTGATCAGCTTTTATTTCAGCGGTTTTCATACGCCTGTCATTGTATTCACTCATTGCAAGCTGGCCGCCGCCTCCCCCACAGCAAAAATTATCGATTCCGTGGGGCGTCATTTCAACAAAATTGCTTATTGCCTCACTGAGTATGTATCGCTGTTCATCGATAATACCTCCCTCTCTCACCAGATTACAGGGATCGTGAAGAGTAACCGACTGCATTAATTTACTCTTATCAAGTTTAATTCTTCCTTCACGAATATACTCAGCAAGGAGTTCAACCGATGTGAGCACGTCAAATTGAAAAGGCATCTGTAGATAGTTGGGCGCTTCCCACCGGAATGCTCTTGAACCGTGACCGCACTCCGCGAGAACGCATCGTTGTGCTTCCATGGTTTTCATTTCATCACAGAGTCTCCCGGCTATAATTATTGCTTCATCAAGATTACCTGAGAAGTACGCATAATTCGTTACATCGTACATCGCAGTCGACAGCGTCCAGCTTTCGCCAGCCGCATGGAATATCTTTGCCATTGCCGAAATGGAGAGCGGGAAAAATTTTGGCTCCCTCGGATTAAGTGTATAAAGAATTTTCTTGCCTTTCTCGTTCAGCGGTATTTTCGCATGCGGATCGTTCACCTCATCCTGCAGTTCTTCCTCAAGCCATGTCAGCGTATCGGTCAGTTCCTCTGTGGGAATCGCCATATTATTGCCGGTTCGCACAGCTGCATCCACCGTCGACTGGAGTGTTGCGGGCACTTTCCCCATAGTTGAGAGCATTGTTCTCCCGATTTTTACGAGATAGGTAATATCTACTCCAACGGAACAATGCATTGTACATCTTCCGCAGAGAGTACACGAACCGTAGAACAGGTCCACCATTTCATGTATAGTTGTATCATCCAGCTTACGGGCATTCAGGAGTGCGGGGAACACTTTCCCCGTAAGTGTGCAGTAGCGCTGATAGATCGAAGCGATGAGATCAACTTTTCGAGCCGGGATGAACCGGTCGTCATTCATCGTCCGGTAGTACATACAGCTCTCGGCACAGAGGCCACAGTGAACACAGCTGTTCAGATATGTGATGAGGCGGTTGTCTTTCTGTTCAGTGAAGACTCTAAGCGCTTTATGTATCTCGTGAGGAATTGCCGTCATCCTTCCCGTTTATGGTTTCCTGACAGGCCAGATGCCGCGCCATCCATAGAATAATCCAAGCTGGTAGCGGGCGGCAAAGAAATAGAAAGCGTGTTTCAGTTTTCCGAGGGGAATATACAACAGAAGAATACCTACCGTAATAAAATAGATCGGTAAAAATACCTCAGACACCAGTACAAGGAGAGTCGTGATCTGAAATGCCGTCACGAGGATGTTCGAAAGATAGTCATCCAAATTTGAAAAAGATCTGATTTTCTTCACCATAATTCTTTTCACCAGAATTCCGCTTCCGCTGATGACGGATACTGTAAAAATGGTGATCAGAACCCACTGAATCCACCCGCTGTAATCAACTCCGAATAAGAAAGAAAAGAAAACGGCGATAGAAATAAATGTACCGCCGTGGTACAGTAATCCTGCAGCATATGTGGGAAGATGCAGATAGGCTGATTCTTTTTTAGCCGGATTCATTGCTCCAATGAAGGAATACGCAACCGATGAGCGGATATCTCCCTTCTTCCTGGAGAAATCCTTCGGAGGGCCCAGACGTAAGAATCTTATGACATGGAATGTCAGACTTGTCATGGAGACGAATAGTGCCGCCAACGCGAAATAGTGATACCAGAGCATGCCTTGCTGACTCACCTATACACAACCGTCGGGTTTGGGTAATCCTGCCACACGACACGCACCGCGAGCCGGACCGAGAGGAAAGAGTTCATATATTTCCTTCAGTTTAAGACCTGTTTTCTGACAGATGGAACGCACCATCGGCGCCATTCCTTTCTCTTCCCAGCTCTGACGAATAAATTTTACCACCGCCCAATGCTTCTCACTCATATCCGTAATGCCATCATATTTGGCTATAAGTTTGGCAATTTCTTCATTCCATACGGAAGGATCGCTCAGAAAACCATCGCCGTCTACTTCAAATACTCTTCCTTCAATTTCCATGGATGCCATACATTAATCCTTTGTTGAGTAATTTGTTTTATTCAGATTATCGTCGAATTCATTCATAATTTCCGCCGGTGTTCCAGGTGAATCGGGCAAAACGGAATCGGGGCAAAAGTTCAGCGCTTTCTTGGTGATGTAGCGTTTACATAAGCTCCATGGACCTTCATCACATAAACAGTACGTTGACATATATATTTCTCTCTTTACTGCTTCAGAAACAATATACGGCGCGTTAACAAGCAGACATGTTTTATAGTTGGGGCAAATCATATGATCAGATGAATTCATTTGGTACGTCGTTATTGCAGTTAAAGGGAGTTACGAAAGAGAGCAGTTTTTAGCAATTTTGATAAATTTTATTGTAAATAATAAAAAAAACCGGCATGTTTTCCAAACTTTGGACCGCTGATGATTATGATATAAATGATGGGTATGATAAAAAATCAACATAATGATCACCGGTCCAGAAAACGGGAGCGCTGATGGTTATAATGTTGTAATAATGATTATGATAAAAAATAGAACTCTCGTTGGAAACCATCATAAACATCATTTAATCATTCTTATCAGCCTGTCCGCCGGAGCGAAGCGTAAGTGGGCGGTTCAGACAAAGAACCGGGGACTAGACCAATTCGATATCAGGTTTTTGCGGGATTAGGCCGTTCTTACTCCCCAGCTCAAACAGTAACTCCAGCGCGCGTTTACCATTCTCTCCCATATCGATCGTAAGCTCGCTGACGTACATCTTCACAAACTTCTCCCCCAATGAGCGCTCCATTCCTCGTCCCCATTGCATTGCGTACGGAATTGCCTCTCCGGTATGTGCATATCCGTAGGCGATGCTGTCCCTGAGTCCGTGAGAAAGTTTTTGAGCAAGGTCCTGTCCGACATCCTTCCGAACAACATCCAGTCCCAAAGGAAGCGGTAATCCACCCGCTTCCTTTTCCCACAATTCTCCGAAATCCAGAACTTTGTTGTAACCAAGCGACTGATAGGTGAGCTGACCTTCGTGTATCA
>CAYGXH010000389.1:0-3412 GCA_964353675.1 uncultured Chlorobiaceae bacterium | reverse complement strand
CGTCCCAAATTGGAAGTTGAATATGTAAATGTATCGGATACTACCCCGCCCAATCTTGTTATTTCCACCCCCACCACAAGCATCTGCTCCCCGGCCTTTGTGGAAGGCACCTGCGGAGCGGAGGCGGAAGATATAATGATAAGCGTCAATAGCGGCACGGCTACCCCGGTCACCCGCCGGACGGCGACCACTTGGTATACAAATATTGACTTAAGCCAACTTGCGGCCACGCACATCCAGGTGACCGCTCATGATTCGAGAGATAATGAAGGCTCTGTGGAGCAGGATATAACCTGGCAGGTGATCGATGTAACCCAGAATTCAAACGCCCTCATTAGAAAAGGTTCCACTTTGATCCTGACGGGCACCGGCACGGGCACGGTCCTTGAGATCGATCCCGGCACCGGCACCTGGCAGACGGTCGGCGCCCCGGGCGATACTTTGTCTTATACCTACACCTCCGGCGGCATTTTTACTGTTCGCGCTCGGATTGACGCTGGAACGGAAAGTAACGTGACGGTAAAAGTAGTCGATTTCAATTTTAATGGCCCCGTGGCATGTGAAGTGGCCTATACCCGCGACTTGGATGTTTCAACTATCCCGCCGATTGCGGCTGAGAGCGTTGTTGTCGAGGCGGTAGACCCGGACTTGCTGACCGTGACCGTGGATCATTTTACCGATAATGGAGCATTGTTAAAATTAAAACCCTTAGACCGGGGTGATCCGAAAATGGAGGCCCGGCTGGGATCAAGTACCGGGGCGATAATTTGCACTCAAACTATTGATGAGTTTACTTTTGATTTACCCGCCCAACAAGTAGCGTACGTAAATGATGACACCGATGTCGCAATATCGGATGTAACCATGCATCCGTATGTTTGTGATCTCAATGTTGAATTTAAAATGTATCAATCAATGAGTACATTTAATGGGGGTGTGACTGAATTCACGGTCAACACTTCGACCGCATTTACCCAACAATATAATGAGGCAACCGCTGAAACGATTGGTATTTATCAATATATATTGGAAATACCAGATGAAGAAGATTATTATTGCTTTACAGTGATTTACTTCCAAAACGGGCTGCAAATTAGTTTTGCGAAATAAGGGAGTAATATATGAATAAAACAATAAAACCATCTTGGATGAGTTTGCTGGTTTTGATTTGCATATTATTAATTTTATATCCCCAAGGTGCAGGTGCGGCGAATGGAGGCACTTGCCATTGGAAAGTAACAACAAACCCCAATCCCGTCTGTGTATGCAATGGTACGGTATGGTTCGATGCGACCTGCGATCCTATCCCACCAAATTATCACATGTCACCTTGTCGATGGTATTTTGATGATCCGATGGCGATACCGGCGTTTCTACTTAATTATAGCGATGTAAACCCAGATTGCCATCATTATCCACTAGTGGGGTATTATTACTATACAATGACGGGAAATTGTTTGGTACATGGTGGTCCAATATCATATCCCGCTTTACCACCACTGCTTCCGCGCGATGATTACAAGCCAGTTGTTGTTACACAATTAACCCAATTGACTGTTGCAAGTGTAACAAATCCTTCTCAGCAAGCGCATCAGGGTGAAACATTGCATTTACCTGCGGTAAGGTCAACATCATCAAATGTTGATACCGCGGAAGTCACAATGACAATCTCAACCATACCCAATATAGATGCCGCATTCGAGCAAAGAGCAATGTGGTATAAAATAATTAACCAAGATGGTGTTTTATTGCTTGGCGATGATTCAAAAGGTCAATTTGGCAATGGAGCGATTTGTTATACCTTCAGGCAGGATCGCGAAAATGAAAAACGTAAATATACAATCATAATTGGTTGTGATAAAATATTTACGAATAATACTTGTCAACACCAACTTTCAATTGATGTTGTGATTGTTAAAGCAGAATTGGACATTTTCAACGAGCATAATGGCCCTAAGCTTTCCGACAACGACAAAAACAATCCTGGGAGTTTTGTTTTGCTCAATATTGATGATGACGATGGTGCAAATGGAGATGATAACACCAACGATGTCATTGATGGCAATAACGACAAATTGGACATGGCGAAAATAGAGTTGAATGTTCAGCCATCCAATGACAGTACACTAACAGTTGAATTGAAGGCCAACGACGCATCAAAGGTAAGAGTTTTCAATGAAAGTGGTACCGCAGTCAATTTGCCTGAGACCATTGCAATGTCGCGGTTCAATAATGGTGTTCTTGACTACTATATAGAAGGCATTTCCGAGGGGAATTGCGAGTTGACTCTCGAGGTCAAGAATGGATCTGCACTGGTTTATAATCCCCCACCAAAAGTCAAGATAACCATTAAGGGCTACTACCAATCCTTCAATGCCTGGGGTGCTTGGCCTGGAGGTCAATCAGACACCAACTTAAATCCTACAGAAACCATTAAAAGTTCGGATTTGGGGCTTTCAGGTCAAGTTCAGTGGGCGATCGATCATGGCGGCACGGCAGCGACGATAGTATCTCACACTCCATCAACAGGAAGTAAATGGAGTGAAATCGTGATCCGCTACGATGCAATATCAGGGGATAATTCTTTTACGAGGGCTGTAGAAATTAAAGCATTTGACACTGAATCGAACAGTAAACTTAGTGCCGTGAGAAGGACAATATTTAAATCAACATGGACCGCTCCGAACACAAGTGCGAATATGCACACTGATAACGAATTAAACTTCCCTATTTATACGGGGACAAACACAAAGAAGGCAGAGTTTAACTGGGCTGGTGATAATGGTGCGGAACATACGAGTGCCAAAATGGAGGCTGTCCTTGAGTTTGAACCAACCGGAATAAACTGGTTGGAACGTGGAGTTGTTTTCGCAACCAGTAAATCAGGGGCTATGGGGCCGTTTTATTTCCGACTGCACAGACTGAAGATATCGACAGTTGTCGGTACAACCATATTAGACCCCCCCCCCGGATTCCGTTCAATAAGAGAAAATGATGCCACGTGGTGTTATGACGGAAACTCAGATCTAAGTGATACGCAGTATCCCACCACCAGCAAACCCAACAGGGCATTCCGAATCGATGCTCCCAATTTTATCCCATTCGGATGGTATCAGATCGGCTACCGGTTGGATCTTCGCGAGATCGCTGAGTGGCATAATGGAACAGACTGGTCTATTATCACCACAACCACAAATGCTGATTGGTCTGCCAACGAGACTTCCGTTCTCCCGGACGGTCTCAAGGGCGGTGACAATTTTCATGGTCCAGGAGCGGCAAGTAGCATTCCAAACAATCAACCATATGTCAGCGCTGGTTCAGACCAAAACATAGCCAGTGGCGCAATAGCGATGCTTCTTGGGGTTGGTATGGATGTCGACCAAGACACGTTAACGTATAAATGGAACCAAAC
>CAYGXH010000388.1:0-3413 GCA_964353675.1 uncultured Chlorobiaceae bacterium | reverse complement strand
AACTTCCCGCGCCGTATCATTTTCGAGCCACCGGTATGGATCCTGAACATCGACACCGAAATATGTATCAACAACATTAATTTTTTTTGTCGCGGGGTATTTTATAATCTGTTCGTCACGAGAACAGGAAATAAATATTGTCGCGAGTAGTATCGCTAATATGAGTCTCATATTAATTCCGTAATTTATTTTTATGATTACCTTTGATTGCTTCTTTAGGTACATTACATGTCCTAATTCTAATGAAGTTTGTCCGGAGAGTATCAGATTATTTGCGGTTTTCCAATTTCAAATTCGATTATGCGGTTTTTCAACTGAGGCGGCAGATATTTTTTCAGCCCCTCTGGCGTTCCCGTGAGGACAGGGAAGGTTCCGTAATGCATGCCTACAATTTTTGGGGGGTTCATAAGAGTGCATGCATAAGCCGCTTCACGCGGACCCATTGTGAAAAGTCCGCCGATGGGTAAAAATACTACTTTCGGTTTATATAAATCCGCAATAATTTTCATGTCTCCGAAGAGTGCGGTATCTCCTGCATGATATACGGTCAGGCCATTCTCGAAATTAACGACATATCCTGCCGCCTCCCCGCCTGCAATTACTTCTGCCTCGTGATCAACTCCTGAGCTATGCCTTGCGTCCACCATAGTCACACTAATGCCGTCGACTTCCACTGTTCCACCCTTATTCATTCCGTGGGCGCTCGTTACGCCTTGCCGGGTAAGATGCAGGTACACCTCAAAAATTGCAAAAACCTTGGCGTTCGTTCGCTTCGCAATTTCGATGGTGTTTCCAACGTGATCGGAGTGTCCGTGGGTAATAAGAATTACATCAATCCCGGAGATGTTTTTTGCACCTGCTGGCGCGCGTGGATTGTCCAACCACGGATCAATGAGGAGTCGTCTGCCGTTGGGCGATTGGAAAAGAAATGCGGAATGTCCGAACCAGGTTACTTCAATATTACCCGTTGATGGTTTCACACGTCATCTCCATGATTCTGAAAACGTTATTGCGATCCTGACGCCATCCTTGCCATAAACTATGTACCGCAGGAGGGCGATATCACACATGGTTACGCAGCATCAATTCCTTTGGATGAGGCGTAAGATATACCTGATTTTTAATATAAGCAATATCGTACTTTTTTACATAGTGCCGGATTAGAGTAATGGGAACGATCAATGGAACAAGTTCCCGATGATAATCATTGATCGTTTGTAATAAATCGTCCTTTTCGAGCAATGTTAATTGATCGCGCAGAAAACCGATAATGTGGTGAAGTACATTCACATTTTTCTTAGAAGTCGATTTGACGGCGAGACTCTCCATAAACATACTTCCGTATTTCGCGATCAGTTCGTCCTTAGTGAACCTTTTACCACTCGCTACAAGACGCCCGAGTGCCTCATAATGCTGCGGGCTATGTGCCAGGATGAGATATTTATGAACGGTATGAAATTGAACGAGCGCACCGAGTGAAAATTTGCCGGCAATGAGCTCCTGTAAGCGGTGGTAGGAAAATACCCTTACAATGAAATTTTCGCGAATCTTGTTATCGTTAAGTCTCCCCTCTTCCTCAACGGGAACTAGCGGCAGCTCTTTCATAAAGACATTTGCAAAGAGTCCGCGCCCGTTTTTTGACGGCATGCCTGCCTCTGTATAAATACGGACCCGTTCCATCCCGCAACTCGGTGAATCGCTTTTAAAGATGAATCCTGAAAGCCCGGCATTTTTTAATACCTTCGCTTTTTCGACTGAATACTTATTCATGATTTCCGTCCAATCGGTTGCCGACTTCACACCTACCATCCGCGGGTGCTCGTGCGACCCTACCAGTCGTACGGCTTCTCTCGGTACACCCATTCCGACTTCCAGTTCAGGACAGGCGGGGACAAACTCGAAAAACCTTCCGAGTGTATCTGTTATAAACCGGTCTTTTTTATGTCCGCTGTCGAAACGAACTTTCTCTCCCAGCAGGCACATACTTATGCCAATCCGGATTGGCCTGGTGATGGATTCTTCTGCTTTCATAGATTATAATGTTGAGATTTTATTGTGAGAACATTTTACCCGATGTTAGGTTTTATACAGGAAGGGTCATCGCACATTTATCAGTCCGAATAATAGAAAAACCATCCAATTGTTATAGATGCCTCACGGACCAAAATCGAGAAACGACAAAATTCTATCCGCGCTGCACTAAATTAAACAGCACAGTATCAGTTCGCGGTATCGCTCTTCCCTGCCGGCGTGTTGTACTTTGATGGGCATTTCGTAAGGATTTCGGTCGCCCGGAAATTCCCGTTTTCGAAACGGCCTTTCACAACAATCGCATCGGCAATTTCAAAATTATTCGGCTTCGCGCCCGTGAAGATTACTTTTTCCTCCGTTCCTTCCTCATCCACCATGAAAAACGTAAATTCTCCCCGCTGTGCGTTGAAGAATGTTTCTCCTTCTCTCATCCAGGATCCTTTGACCTGCACTTTCTTGCCGGCAGATTTCGCTTTTAAAAAACTTGTGTACTCCACGTTCGATTCAACGAACGATAGCGCCCCGAAAATGATTGCGGCAATGACAACCATCCCGCCAATAATGATTTTTAACTTCATACGTCCATTTGCTCCTTAAGCATCTTTTCAAGTTTCTTTAACTTCCTATCTAATCGCAATAAATAGAAAAATATTCCAATCCATCCGATAAGGACTATTAATAGAACAACGTAAAGCGGATTTTGTTCAAGAAATTCGTACACCTATTCCCCCTTCCTGCCGTACATGTGATCGATTCTGACTCTCAGACTAAAGAGCCATATAAATAATCCTGTAAACCCTGCAAGCGAACAGAGAAAAATGACGAGCATCGGTGTATTCATCGTGATTTTCCCCTGACTGACAATTGCTTCATTTGGATGTAATCCTCCAACTATCCGCGGCATGACGAATATAAAGAAAGGAACAGTCACACCCGCAATTATTGCGTATACAGCAGAAAGACTTGCCTTCTTTTCGTCGCCTTCAACGGCGGAACGCAAGGCGAAGTATGCACCGTAAATTAAAAGGAGAACGAATATAGAAGTTTCCCGCGGATCCCAATTCCAGAAAGAACCCCAGTTGAATTTTGCCCAGATCGAACCCGTAACGGTTGCGAGTATGCAGAAGAGCAGACCGAGACCGGCCGATGCTGAGGATCTAACATCGAAATCGAGGTTCCTAGTCATGAGGTACCGAATTCCAAACACTAATGACATGATAAACGCTAATGTTGTGGTCCAAGCCATCGGTACGTGGAAGAATAGAATCCGCGCTTTATCTTCTAAACCTGGCACAAATGGTAATTCATACCATTTCTGAGGATTTTCGCTTATAGGGAGCCCGATTCCCAGAATAATAACAAGCATCATCCAGATGAAAAGA
>CAYGXH010000387.1:0-3439 GCA_964353675.1 uncultured Chlorobiaceae bacterium | reverse complement strand
ACCCCTGTTCAATCGGGCAACCCTCACCCGATATCCTCCAGGTTCAACTTTTAAGATGGTGCTCGCTGCCGCCGCCCTCGAGGAGGGAATCATCGGTACGCAGTGGAGAGTACAGTGTTCCGGAGTATACCGTTTCGGGAGCAGACAATTCCATGATCTTCACGTTCATGGATCAACGAACGTCGTTGAAGCAATCCAAAAATCGTGCAACGTTTTTTTCTATCAGCTGATGCTAAAAACCGGATTCGATTTCTGGACACGATACGGAAAAGAATTTGGATTCGGTACGGTGACGGGAATTGATATACTGGAGGAAAATCCCGGGCTGCTGCCATCTGAAGAATATTTCGACCGGAAATACGGAAAGGGAAAATGGACCCAGGGTTACCTTCTGAATCTCAGCATTGGTCAGGGGGAACTTGGCGTTTCTCCCGTTCAAATGGCAAATTATGCGGCAATTATCGCCAATAAAGGTTATTTCCACAATCTGCATAACGTCCGGAGAATAAAAAATAAAAAAGACGGAGAGATGATCCAGGTTCCTGTTGAAACCCGGAAGCTCGATATTTCCGACCGAGTATGGAACCTTATCCGTGAAGGAATGTACCGATGCGTTAATGAAGACGGAGGAACGGGTAGTGCGGCACGAGTGCAGAATATATCCGTTTGCGGAAAGACCGGAACTGCACAGACACCACAGCGGAAAGACCATGCCTGGTTTATTGGCTTTGCGCCGCTGGAAAATCCGAAGATCGCGATTTGTGTTCTCGTTGAGAATGTCGGATACGGCGGCTCATTCGCAGCGCCGATCGCGGGTCTCTGCATCGAGCGGTATCTCTATGGTAAAATCATCCGCGACAGCAGGTTGGTGAGTATACAGGCGGAAGACGACACGACGGCACAGGAGGAAAGGAATGATTGATTCCTGGTTCAAGGATAACCTCGACTACAAAACAATTCTGCCGGTTATACTTCTTGTCGCTGTCGGTGTTGTATCTGTATATAGCGCAACGTACGACGCTGCGGCTTCGCTGTATTTCAACCGGCAACTGATGTGGGCGGGCATCGGTACTCTCATTATGATAATCCTGATTTTTATTCCGTTCCGATCATTGCAGCTTCTGTCCTACCCCATCTACGGGATTTCCATTCTTCTTCTCATCGGTGTACTCGGCGCAGGGAAGATGGTTGCAGGATCACGCAGCTGGTTCGGAATAGCCGGACTGGGTCTCCAGCCTTCAGAGCTGGTGAAAGTGACGACTGTCCTTGCGCTTGCGACATACCTTTCGGATCCGCAGGTGCATCTCCGCAAGATGAAGAACCTTGCAGTGACATTCGGTTTTGTCCTGCTCCCGGTATTTCTGATTGCCCTTCAGCCCGATGTAGGTACTGCGATTATCTATCTCGGAATGCTGGCAATAATACTTTACTGGGCAGGCGCATCAAATTTTCTCATGCTCACACTCATCGCTCCGGCTGCAGCAGTCGTAGCGACACTGTTCGGGACCACGCCGTTTGTTATCGTCGTCGGAGTTACTCTTCTGTTACTCTTTCTACTCCGTGAGAACCGACTCCTGTCTGCATTAGTGTTTTCAGGTACAGTTCTTCTTGGCGTATCTGTTCAGTTCATCTTCAGCACTCTCGCCTTACACCAGCAGAACAGAATCCTCAGTTTTCTCAATCCTGAAGCGGATCCTCACGGCGCTGGATACAACGTCATCCAGTCACAGATTGCCATCGGATCGGGCGGAGTATTTGGTAAAGGATTTCTGCATGGATCTCAGACTCAGCTGAATTTCATACCTGCGCAATGGACCGATTTCATTTACTGTGTCCCGGGAGAAGAGTTCGGATTCATGGGCGCTTTCGCCATTCTCCTGCTGCTGACACTGCTTCTTGTCCGGGGCGTACAGATTGCAGCTATGGTGAAAAACCGATATGCAAGTCTTGTTGCCATCGGGATCGTTGCAGTCCTGAGCCCGCACATAGTGATCAACATAGGAATGTCGATGGGTATCCTGCCCGTCATCGGCGTACCTCTGCCTTTCATCAGCTACGGGGGTTCACACCTGATGACAAACATGATCATGGCAGGTTTACTGCTCAATATGTACGCAAACAGAAAAGAGTACTGATTCCATTTGCCAATTCCCTTTATCGTGCTTATCTTCTGTAGGAAGCTGTTTATTATTACACTATTATAAAAAGTATATTTATGAAAAAAATACGTCCCCCGAGAGAAGTTCCCTACAAAAAGCTTCGCTGGCATTGTGAGCCGGACTGCCTGAAAGTAAAGTCCACCGATGATGTTGAGCGATCGAAGGAAATAATAGGGCAGGATCGCGCTCTGCGCGCCTTGCGTCTTGGCCTCAACATGAAACATACCGGCTACAATGTTTTTGTCACCGGATTCTCCGGTACCGGGCGTATGACTACTATCAAGCTGCTCCTCACCGAATTTCAAAACAAACCGGTCCAGCTCGAAGATAAGTGCTACGTCCACAGCTTTCGGAACAGCGATCAACCTTCGTTAATTTCCCTGCCGGCCGGCGAGGGTGTGAAGTTTCAGGAAGACATGGATAACTTTGTCGAGGAACTTCTCAGAGATATTCCGGCTGTCTTCGATAGCAAACGGTTTAAAGAAGAGCGCAAGAGAGTGATGGAATTTTTCCAGGAGCGGCAACGCAGCGTACTGAAAGATTTCGAGCATAAAGTAAAAGAGCGCGGTTTTGAAGTGGTGCAGGTACAGGTGGGTCCCATAATGCGGCCCGACATCGCTCCTCTATATGAAGGGCAGCCGATCACTTTCGAGCAGTTCGACACACTCGTGAAAGAAGGCAAGGTCTCGAAAGAACAAGTGGAGCAGTTGATGAAGGAACGCACGCAACTCGAGGGCCAGATGGAACTCATGATGCGTCAACTGCGCAACATTGAAAAAAAGGCCAAGGAATCGCTCCAGGAGCTTTCAGACCGCTTCATACTTCCTCTCGTACGGGATAACCTGAATGAGATCCGGAAAAAGTATAACAATCCGAAACTTCATCAGTACCTCGGCGATGTTCAGGAAAGCGTTATGGGCGACCTCAGCCGGTTCCGCTCACGCGACGAATCACAACAACAGATTCCCGGACTCGGAGCTCCGGTACAACAGGAGCATGATTACTTCACGGAATATATGGTGAATGTTGTCGTTGATAACTCCGAGACAAAAGGCGTCCCTATTGTTATAGAAACAAATCCGCGTTTCAAGAATATTTTTGGAACCATCGATCGCGAAGTCGACAAAAACGGCACATGGCGGACAGATTTTACGCTAATCAAAGCCGGTTCGCTTCTCCGCGCTAACGGCGGTTTCCTCGTCATTAATGCGGTCGATGCAATCGTCGAACCGGGTGTATGGCACACGCTGAAACGAACGCTTCGCAACGGACTCCTCGAA
>CAYGXH010000386.1:1819-3448 GCA_964353675.1 uncultured Chlorobiaceae bacterium | reverse complement strand
TATTATAACAAATTTATATCACAATGTCACCTTATTTAGGACGTTTGTATTAGTTTGTATAATATTGCAATGGGGAATTATATGAGGGAGGAAGTGAGTGATAGAATATATAAAAAGTGAGCTACTCATAATATAAAATACAAGAAAAAAGAAGATACATGTCCATAAAGCCCAAACTGAACACATTCGACGCGACGATGATTGTTGTCAGTCTGGTCATCGGCATCGGTATTTTCCGGACGCCGGCAATAGTTGCGTCGGCATCAGGGACCGCGTGGATATTTTTTGCAGCATGGATCCTTGGCGGAATCTTTAGTTACTTCGGCGCTCTTACGTTTGCTGAGATAGGATCGCGCTTTCCCAGACCTGGAGCTTACTACACCGTCGTGGCGGAATGCTATCACCCTGCAGTCGCGTTCATGATGAACTGGGCGAATGTGGTTGTCGTAAACACCGCTGGTAGTGCAGCCGTGGCTATGATCGGTGCGGAATACCTGACACCGATAATGTTTCCGGCTCACCTCCAGACTCCTCTGACATCACAGCTTGTTGCGGGCGGTATGACTGTAATTCTGGTTGGTATTAACTATGCTGGGATAAAATCCGGCGCCTGGACCCAGAACGTTCTGACGATCGTAAAAATCGGCATGATGGCTGTCGTTATTATCATTGCTTTTGCATCAGGCGGTGCGGTCGCATCCTCTGTACCAAGTGAAACGACGACGCAGCCTTTTTATCTTGCACTCGCCCTGGGATTGATCGCAGTGTATTATACATATGGTGGTTACCAGTCTACGCTAAACTTCGGAGCGGATATCAGATCACCTGAACGTAATATACCCAGAGCAATATTTTTTGGAATAAGTATTATTGTTGGTCTATATCTTCTCATCAATGCTGCGTACTATTATGTTCTGGGGATCGAAGGGATGGCGAGTGCGAAGCTGGTCGCTGCAGAAGTCGCGCGTGTATGTTTCGGCCAGTCTGCTTCAACAATAGTCTCGGTGGTTATCGTGCTATCAGCTATGGGATTTCTTAATGTTACGCTGATGCAGATTCCACGGACGTACTATGCAATGGCAGAAGGGGGTGCGCTTCCGCGTATCTTTATGAAAGTAAACGAGAAAACACAGGCTCAGGAATTCACACTCCTTTTCTTTGGCGGAATGATTCTTCTCTCGATTTTTTTCCTGGGCACGTTTGAAAGTCTCGTGAATTACATCATGTTCTTCGATAATATCAATAATGCGATTGTCGCGTCCACTATTTTCATACTCCGGCGGCGGATAGCTGCGTCTCCGGTTTCGTATAAAGTTCCACTCTATCCGGTGCTACCTGCGTTATTTGTGATATTTCTCCTTGGAATTTCACTGAATGTTCTCCTGAGTCAGCCGGCTGATACCTATATCGGACTGGCAATATTGGCAATTGGTTTTCCGATATATCATATAATGAGAAGAGTATCAGGATATAAATCGCAGAGAACTAGTTAAACCTCCGACTTTTTACATGTTCGAACTGAGATAAAAGTCGGAGGTTTTAAGGTGTTCTTCAACAGTTGATCTGTCGAAGAATATTCGATTTAGAGTTGTACTCTTTGCCCCGTCTTTAAAGAGTAAAACTCTTTAT
>CAYGXH010000386.1:0-1719 GCA_964353675.1 uncultured Chlorobiaceae bacterium | reverse complement strand
ATAGTACAACTATCGAACAACAGCTTTTTTTATTGAGGCTGATAAAAGAATAAAAAGGATAAATTGGAGTGTATTGTCTATGTCAAAAGCAAGTAATCTACTCAGCATGAATCCGCAGGATCTGATCCAGTTCCTGAAAGCGGAAAGTATCCTGCGTTTCTACTTCGTGTACGATCAGCAGAATAATACTCTAAGAAGCTCACATAAAATCCTGCAGCCGCTTGCTGATTTTATACATTCCGATACGCGTGATTTTAATCAGCACGAGGGATTATTCTTTCATGTAACCCGGAAGTACGACATTTTGCAGGGTGTTTTCATTCATCGGACGAACCGGGGACAAGCAGCGGGGGGTGTCCGTTACTGGATGTATGATACTGTCGAGGAATACCTGAGGGATGGAATGAGACTTGCGGCCGGCATGACGATGAAGAATGCTCTCGCAGGACTCTGGTGGGGAGGAGGGAAAGGCGTCATGGCGCATAATCCCGTACTGGATAAGAACAATCCTATTATTCGCGCGAATATTTACCAGGAGTTCGGTGAATTGGTCAGCTCGCTCCGGGGATACTACGTAACTGCGGAGGATGTCGGAACGGATGTTACCGACATGGCAAAGGTTTTCATGCGAACCCGCTTCACTACGTGCATTCCGCAGCGGCTTGGCGGCAGCGGAAATCCTGCGGTTCCGACTGCAAGAGGCGTGATATCGGGAATGGAAGCTGCGTTGGAATTTCTCGGCATGGGAAATCTGAATGGAAAAACAGTCGCGGTCCAGGGAATCGGTCACGTTGCGACGCCGCTCATTCAGTATCTATTCGAGAAGGAGGCAAAAAAAGTGGTCGCGTGCGATATCAATCCGCATGTAGTTAAAGAGGTAAGAGAACAACATAATGCGAGAAATTTCGACGCTTTCATAGTCCGGTCTGGCGATACGTCTATTACTCAGGCAGAGTGTGATATCTTTTCCCCATGTGCAACCGGTGCGATTTTAAATCCGGAAACGATACCAAACATAAAAGCACGAATTGTGTGCGGTTCGGCAAATAACCAGTTACAGGACAGCGTACGGGATGATAGAGCTCTCTATGAAAGGGGTATTGTCTATGTTCCTGATTTCTTAACAAACCGTATGGGAAGCATAAATAGTTCGAATGAGCAGTACGGGTACGTACAGAACGATCCGCTCATCGAAATGCACCTGAACAAAGATTGGGAGTTTTCCATTTACCGTATGACACAAAAAGTCCTGAACGAATCAAAATCGAAAAATACTCCGCCCGGCCAGGTTGCGCAAGCAATCGCAGATAAGTTGTCGTACGAGAACCACCCGATTTTCGGTCATCGAGGTCGGTTGATCATTGATTCGTTGGTATCCAGCAAATGGCACGAGGTGTCATTGGTAGATTGGAGATTAAGTATTTAAGGCGGTAATTTATTCGATTCATTCCTTAATTAACTTAAACCGGAATGATGGGAATTTCTTTTAAAACTGGACTTATTTTCTTTCCTTGATATTTTTCTGTCCCTGCAGTTTTTATTTGCATAAACGTCTGAGCATGTATATCCTTTAATTACAAGAACTTAACTGCCGGCTAGTATCCCTCTCACGTCATTAGTAATAATTAATATATTTTATATAAAAGTTGATATTAAGTAATCGGAATAATATATTGTTTTTCGTAAAACTCACCCTTTGTTCAAGACATCCTGGTTCCC
>CAYGXH010000385.1:0-3449 GCA_964353675.1 uncultured Chlorobiaceae bacterium | reverse complement strand
TTCATCATTGTGTATTGATGGCGGTCAGCAGGAGATATGTAGCTCATGAAAACACCCTCTACTTTGTTCTGCTTAATATACCTCCTTCCGCAGTTTTCTCAAAGTGTTTTCTTTACTTTTCCACCACTTGCAAAGGGTATTTTCACACAGCCTCGAAACGGTTGGGATTTTATAACCATATCCTGCTATGTGTGTCGGGTAAAATTTCCGATTTCATTGATTTCCATTTTCTGACTTTGTTTGAGCGTTGAAGAAATTGGAAATCTGGCTATGTATAACTGGACTCAAATTTCCGATTTCATCTTCCTAAAAACAGAGTCAGAAATCGGAAATTGTTGTTTGTACAGAAGTTTCGTGAGGGGATTCTGGTATGATACGGCTATAAAATTTCGTTTAATATGTTATTCTCCACTTCGTTTATCTTATCAAGACAAACTTTCCTAACTGTTGTCCCAGTGCTGATTCCACTGAAAAAATGTATACTCCGCTCGCCAATGCCCTATTGCTCTCACTTAATAAATCCCATGATATCTCTCCCCGATCTTGCCGGTATTCACCAAAATACTGGCGACCCTGCATATATCCTTCAGCTGTATTTTTAATTGTTGTTATTAAATCACCTGCCAGTGAGAATATCCTCAAAGTCCATTCTCCCTTCGGTAAGTGAATAAATTTTATCAAACGCTTATTCTCATCCCAATATCGCGCCAATCCTTCCCATCCACCGCTCTCGTATGTGTACTCTTCATCGACTCTATACGGATTTGGCACAACCAACACCTCTCCCAATTTATCAGAGGATGAAAACGGTACGTCTATACGTATACGGTTCTCCCTTATGCTCGATTCGCTGTTATCTGAGTAGAGCGTATCATACCTTATACTTCCGTCCGGCTGTGGAATCTGCAGAACAGTAATATCAGGCAATCCAAATGTCGTTACGGAGTACCAGTATCGTTTCCCACGAACGAGATTAGAATCGACAAATATAGAGTCGAGTTTATTTAGATCTTCCAGTGTTGCATCATCAGGCAAAGTATATTCCCGCATCAGAACAAAACTGCTTGCCTGGGGTTCCTCTCCGACATCTTCGCTCCGGTACAATCTGAAACCTGAGAATATGCGTCCGCCCGGTAATTTCCCGTTCTCGTCGCATTTGTGATCGCCACAACCCCCTACCCCGGCATTGCACGGGGGATTAACACGCCGCCAGTGAATATCAGGATATGATCCGGCCAATTTATTTGAATCATCCCATATTTCATATGGTGCGATATTACTGCCTTGGCCGCTCTGGTGTGGATACCACTTTAACTCGATGCGTTTAAAACCGATTTTGTAATCTAATTCAGGCGATGTGGGAATTGTAGGTGTAACATATCCGCGGTTGTATAGTTTTATCGCTTTCTCAGCATTCTCTTTTAGATTATTTTTTCCCTCATAGACGCCATATCCGGAGGTGAGGGCTACCGAAATTTTTAATGTGTCGCCGGGTTTAAATTCTTCAAAGGGTCCGAACGAAAAATACATAGTAGGGTCACCGAGTACTTTCGGATCCTGGTTCGGAGCAATCGGTTCACCAGGGAACGCGCTCCCATCCATCCATGAATAAATTACCGAATCTACAGCACCCGCATCTAGCCCCATCGCATAATCACCCCATCGATAAATAAACTTAAGTTCGTCAAGTGGTTTTGGGGCGCCAAGAGCTGTTATGCCTACTGGTGTAGATCCGCGGTCTAAAGGATTGTGTATATATGATGTCCTTAATGATTCGATGTATGCTGAGTAATTATGTGTCCAGAATTGGTCGACATTGATAGGGCCTACATCCATATCCGCGAAAAAACCCACATATACGTCAGTAATTGTTTTCTTTCCCATATTCAAAAAGAAGTAGTCGAATGGCAGTACTCCCTCAAAATATTTACCGTCCCACGCATAAGATTTCATTATACACTTGATGCCCATTGGAACATGACCTGCGTACACCGGCCTTGTGAATGTATCGGTTGCCGCGCAGTAGAGATCGTTCTCTGAAATCGCGGCATAATCTTCATCCACACGAGGCTCACCAGGATCCGGCACACCGTTTTTTTCAAAATAAATATCGGAATTATTCTTAAATCTTTTACTCCCGTCTGGTAGAGGGTGACATTGATCTCTCACTCCCGGGTCGTAATCATCTCCTACGGGATCAGAATTAGTTAAAGGATCATATGGTTTTCCGTCACAGCTAATCTCGTAAGGATCAGCCAATCCGTCGCCGCCCACATCATCGGTTGCAGGATTCCAGTCTCCGTCGTTATCTGTGCCATCAAGATCGTCCTCGTCGATTTTACCATCGTTGTCATCATCACAGTTTCTTTTATTTGGTACTCCGATTGTATCCCTTATTGAAGTCTTCCAGAAATGCTCACGCGGTAGGTGTTTGTAATTAGGATTGAATTCCCCGTGCCAGCTTGTATGATTGTTAGCTTCATCAACATGTATAATGCCGTCTATCTTACCGCCGATGCGTGGACCTGCTCCGGATATATGATCTATTCCGGAGCCTGCAGGGTACTCCATGCCAACGAGTGACTCTTCGTAATTAACGACCCAGCGTCCCATTGTCATATCATTACCAAGCCAAACAAGCATGTTGAAACCCTGTAGCGCACGGTCTATGAAATTGACCGCTTGTGATAATGAAGTACCGAGGATACAAATTGTCAAAAGGATGAGATAATAACCCCGCTTCATAATTTCCCCTTTAGAAAAATAGCAGGTTTCGATTTACAGCCCATATATAAGTAAATACATTAAGAATGTCAATCTTCATGCATATTATATCTGGAGGATCTATTTATCTATTTTAAAATCCCAGCTCGAAACGGTTGGGATTTTATAACCATATCCTGCTATGTGTGTCGGGTAAAATTTCCGATTTCATTGATTTCCATTTTCTGACTTTGTTTGAGCGTTGAAGAAATTGGAAATCTGGCTATGTATAACTGGACTCAAATTTCCGATTTCATCTTTCCAAAAACAGAGTCAGAAATCGGAAATTATCCTCCACCTTTGATTTACTTTTTCAATTTCTTATATTTTATTTAAGGACAAAGTACCAAGTACAAAGTACCTTACTTCCTGGGCCCGTAGCTCAATTGGATAGAGCAACAGCCTTCTAAGCTGTAGGTTACGCGTTCGATTCGCGTCGGGCCTACTTAGAAAACGCAGTGTAGATACTGCGTTTTTTTGTATTTTTTACAGGAATTCTTGATTATTTTGCAAATTTTGAGTATCTTTAAAGTCCAAATCCATGGTGTCCATAGTTCAGTTGGTTAGAACGCCAGGTTGTGGCCCTGGAGGTCGTGGGTTCGACTCCCACTGGTCACCCGAAACAATGCGGAAACGTAAAATGGAAAAATGAGGAAATGGGAAAGATCGACGACTTTGAGCAGCTC
>CAYGXH010000384.1:0-3450 GCA_964353675.1 uncultured Chlorobiaceae bacterium | reverse complement strand
TATACACAGCGACATAAATAATTGCGCATAACAAATCTTTCCGTTATATTACAGGAAAAACGGAAAGATGAAATGAAACGACTGGAAATCAAAGATGCCGACATTATTCGCATTGCCATACAGCAGGAGATCGTCAGATCCGAAGAATCCCGCTATGATCATAAACTACATGGTGTTTTAATGGTTTCCTCTGGTTTTAGTTGTACCGAGGTGGCCAATTTGTTTGGTCACAGTAGACGCACGGTGCAATACTGGGTACAGCGCTTTGAGCAACATGGCTTCAGCGGTCTTCAGGAAATCCCTCGTCCAGGTCGACCCACGGCTCTGGATGCCGTTGTTCGGCGGAAGCTGGAACGGGACTTACGTCAATCGCCACGAGATTATCAGTACGGTCAGACTCTCTGGGATGGAAAGCTCCTCAGCCATCATCTGTCCGAAGAGTATGAGGTGCACCTTGGAGTTCGCCAGTGCCAGAGATTATTTTCCCAATTGGGATTCCGGAGGAGAAAACCTCGTCCGGTTATTGCCCATGCTGACGCGGAAGAGCAACGCGCATATAAAAAAACTCCATCGCCTGGCCCAAAATCCAGAGATTGACCTTTGGTTTGAAGACGAATGCCATTTCCAGCAACATGGCTCCCGATGTCTGATGTGGGTGCCACCGGAAGAGAGCGATCCGATCGTTTTGCATGCGCCCACGCGCAAGTCCGTGTCTGTCTTTGGGGCGGTCTCCAGCCATGATGGTCGTCTGGTCACACAGTTGGAACGAGAGAAATTCAATGCCGAATCATTCCAGTGTTTTCTGCAACAACTCCTGCACCATCGGCGCAAGGGATGTCGCATGGTTGTTATTGTCGATAATGCCCGATGGCACCATGCAAAAGTGCTTCACGGATGGTTGGCAGAACACCGGAACGTGCTCCGTTTGGATTTTCTGCCGCCATATAGCCCTGAGCTCAATTCGGTTGAGCGGGTGTGGAAATTGACACGCACACTCTGCACGCATAATCGATATTTTGAACAATTGGAGAATCTGATTGCTACCGTTCGCATCCAGTTTGACACTTGGAGAAATCCTAATGCCGTCCTTCACCGATTATGCGCAATCAATTAGGACGCTGTGTATAGATGTAACCATATCTATCGCCCAGAATAGCATTTCGATGTCGTAAGGTTTACCCATTACATGTTCAGCCCCGAGGTTCTTACAAATTTTGGTGTTCTTGAGATCTGCATAAGCAGTAAGAACAATGACCTTAGTTGAAGGCATGGTGGTTTTGATATGGCTGAGGATCTCGAAGCCCCCAACTTTCGGTAGTTTCAAATCGAGTATAACAACATCGAATTTCTTTTCTTCTAAACTGGATAATGCTGCCGCTCCATCAAAAGCGAGAGTAACGTCATAATCTCTCTCGGTAAGAATATTGTTTAATGACTCGGCAACTTCTTTATCATCTTCTGCAATTAAAATTGATATTTTAGATTCTTTCATGCTCAAAATATTATTTTGTCGTTTTATAAGAAGGTAATCAAAGGGAATGGTAAAAACAAAGGATGGTGGGAAATATCACACACTCTTAATAAGAACGCTGTCCCTAATCGCATCCTCAAGCGAATAATGGTTAAATTAAACCTCCTCTTCCATTGCTTGATAAATCAACACTCTGAGCCGTGTCAGTTGATCGTGAGTCAAGCCTATTGCCGGCTTTGGATTAGAACTCCATTGATCCCGTCTCCGGTTATTGAGCCAAGAATTAATAGTCAGAACATCAGGAGCAACCTGTTTGGTGACAACCTTTTTCTCCTTCCCGATACCTTCTCTTGTGATTTCACCATACATGTATTCCAACTTAGGTGCGGGAAATTTAATAATGAGGAAAGAAAGCCTAGAGCTTAGGGCATAGAGCAATGAGCGGTGCACAGGGAAATGTGATTAGTGAGCAAAAAGTGGGGGTGTCATGGAAATTGGCTAATCACCAGTCACTAATAACCAATCACTAGCAACAAAGTACAAGGTACAAATGACCAATTACCACTGACTAATGACATTTCCCTTCCGTTATTGATTCATTATGTCTTTATTTGTATATTAGGCAAATAAAAATGGGGCTGTAGCTCAGTTGGGAGAGCGCTTGAATGGCATTCAAGAGGTCGAGGGTCCGATTCCCTTCAGCTCCACATCATATACGTGCGTTAATATCTACACAAATAATATGCTAATTCTCCGCTCAAGGAAAAATGCGGATCGACACTTTGAGAACCATCCGAGTCTGGACCATTTAACCTATTCCATTCCGTATACCGATAATTATATAGAACTTCATGATAAACAATATATTACGATGGATGTTGTATGAGTAAGCGGATCGATGATTTTCAGGTATTCCGTAAACGAATGAACGAGCGGATTCTTCGGACCGATAACCGGGCGATAAAGCGCTTTTTCGGCGTCGATACACTCACTTACGAAGCCGGTGCGCTCGATCCGAAAACGAAAGAAATGCTTGGCCTTGTTGCCTCTATGGTTTTACGGTGTGACGACTGCGTTTCGTACCACATCATGCAGTGCAAGGACCTGGGGGTAACAGAGGAAGAATTCTTTGAAATCTTCAGCGTGGCGCTGACTGTCGGTGGTTCCATCGTTATCCCGCATTTACGACGGGCTGTAGCGTTTCTCGACGAATATTCACTAACTGATGATCAAACGAAGTAATCGCCAGCCGCCAGTCAGCGGGCCTTACAATGTTTGGAGTATTTTTTTGTATCTTCGCGGCCGGATATATAATAACCGGTAAATAATTTATACAGGAATAAGAATTGCGGAGGCATTTTCTATGAAGAGCGCTTATGAAAGGTATCTATTTTCTCGGTATCAACATCCTCATTATCGCCGGAGTGCTTCTCGCGATCTTTATTTACCTTGTGTCGCTCATAAATAAAAGGCGAAAGGACAAATTCCTGCATAAAAAGGAAGGAGAGGAGAAACATCAGTAATCAATTCGCAATTGATCCTCCTTTTGAGAAGTACTCACATATCATTTTTTCACATTTCACCGATACAACCAATCACAGCCTGAGCTTACTATGATCGTCATGAAATTCGGAGGTACGTCCACACAGGACGCAAAGTCGATCCTGAATGTGGTGAAAATAATACGGTCCCGCCTCGGAGAACACCCCCTGGTAGTGGTATCAGCTATAGCTCAGGCCACGAATATCCTCGAACGGGCCGGCTCGGTTGCGGCTGATGGCAGGGAACAGGAAGCAGGTGAAGGGATCAGGGATTTAATTAATCGCCATCTATCGATTTCCGTTGAGCTCATCTCTGCCGGCGACCGTCGGAATATAGTGATGGAATTTATTCAGTCAGCTTATGCAGAGCTTAAAACGCTCGTGCATGGTATCCATATTCTGAAGGAACTCACTCCCAGAACACTCGATTCTCTCTAT
>CAYGXH010000383.1:0-3466 GCA_964353675.1 uncultured Chlorobiaceae bacterium | reverse complement strand
TACCGTGAAAAGCCATAATCTCTTTCGCACGTGATTTATCCAGACATAATGCCAGTGTGAGAGGATCGGAACCGGTATAGGGAATATCTAACATTTCCAGCATGGCAGGTATTTGCGCTTCACGGGAAACACCGGTTAGACCTTCGGCTATATTAAAAACGATTTCCGGCCTGAGTCCCCGTATCTTTACATATGCTTCCTCGTCTGCCTCTACCATTGTAACACTGTGATGCTCTGCGAGCGCTTCACGAACAGCGTCAATAGTCGCAAGCGTATCCCATTCGGCATACAAATCTGTTTCCGAATTATGACTGACTTGTACAGAATGGAAATTTGAGATATGAGGGGAGATTTCCCCCGTCAAACTGGCAGGATCGTCTGATTTATCCTTCAGCGTATGTTGTGTTGCATCTTCCTTTTTCTGATTGTAGACTAGAGCGACTCGCACCTGCTTACTCTGCGCAGGAAGATTTACCAAGTAACTCGTGCAATCCTCTCGATACGTTCAACATCAGTTTATTAAAACATCTCAACATGTATAATATAATCAATTTATTTTTCCCTTGTCAAGAAAAAAATAGCATTTTTAATTTTTTTTTCGCAGAAACTATGTGTCATAAAAATTCCAACGTACTCACCCGCCTTGCAACAAGGCAAGGTCCTCCTTCATCCATTGCTCATAGTATTTCTTCAGAGCTTCATGATCAGGGAGTCGGAGCTGCGGATCTGTATCGACGAGCTCGAACGCTTCTCTTCTTGCTGTCGATAGAATCTCACCATCAGTTAGAAGATTTGCGATACGAAGACGGGGAAGTCCGCTCTGTCGTGTACTGAAAAAATCTCCCGGACCCCGCAATTCCAGGTCAATTTCGGCAATTTTAAAGCCATCAGACGTTTCAACCATGGTCTGCAGACGCCGGACACTCTTCATCTCTTCACGATCCAGATCATCGACCGGTGGGTACTTGATTGATGCATTGATATTTTTCCTCATCCAATCGGGTGCAACCAGAACGCAATATGACTGTGATACACCTCGACCCACGCGACCGCGGAGCTGATGAAGCTGGGATAAACCGAATCTCTCAGCATGTTGGATAACCATTATGGAAGCATTCGGAACATCAATTCCAACTTCGATGACAGTCGTCGCGGCCAGTATGTCAATCATTCTCCCCTTGAACTTCGCCATGACCTCGTCTTTCTCGGTGGAAGTCATCTGACCGTGAAGCAAACCGACACGGAAATCGGTAAATATTTCCGATTTTAAATATTTATAACTCTCCGTTGCCGCTTTCAAATCTAATTTTTCCGATTCCTCAACGAGAGGATAAACTATATAAGCTTGCCGACCCTGATCGACCTGGGAACGGATGAATGTATTGAGTTGTCGGCTTTGTGATTCGAAAGTAAGAGAAGTAGTAATTTTTTTTCTATTCGCAGGGAGTTCATCAAGGATAGAAACATCGAGGTCACCGTAAAATGTCAGCGAGAGTGTTCTCGGTATCGGTGTTGCAGTCATGATAAGGATATCGGGTTGTAAGGCACCTGATCCCCCAAGATCGCCTTTCTCTCTCAGCGCAACCCGCTGAGTAACACCAAAACGGTGCTGTTCATCGATTACTACAAGTCCGAGCTTTGAAAATACCACATCCTCCTGAATAATCGCATGAGTACCGACGGTTAGGTGGGCATCCCCATTTTTTACATCGCTTAGGATCTCCTTGCGTAATGCGGATCTCTGGCCACCGACCAGCAAACGGACATTAATCGGGAGTCCGGTGAGTAACTCGACAATCGTTCGATAGTGCTGTTCTGCCAGGATTTCAGTCGGCGCCATGAATGCAGCCTGATAACCATTCTCGACAACGATGAGCATTGCAACGAGAGCAACAATCGTTTTTCCGCTTCCGACGTCGCCCTGGAGGAGCCGGTACATCGGCTTCGTAGATTTCATATCATCCGTGATATCCCGAATCACTCTCTTCTGTGCGTTAGTGAGAGAGAACGGCAGAGAATCCACCAATCGTCGTGCGACAGCGCTTTTAATATCGAATGAAATTCCTGTTAATTCGGACCTCAGGTGTTTCCTGCGAAATGCAAGAAGAAGCTGGATGGAGAACAGTTCATCAAATTTCAAACGCCGCCGACTGGATTCGAGCTGTTCAAACGATTGCGGGAAATGTATCGCTGTAAGGGCCTGAGAGAGTTGCGGAAACTGATGCCGTCTGATTATGGATTCCGGTAAATATTCCTCTACGCTACCTACGAAAGATTCCAGTGCTGATTTCACAATTCGCCGAAAGCCCTTCACGTGAAGGTTGACATCCTTCAGGTCGCTTGAAGAACCGTACTTAGGCACGATACCACTGGTATGCAGAAATCCGTCATAATCGCCGTCATCTTTCTGACCGCTCGATAAGCGATCGATAGAAGGATGAACCATTTGTATCCTGCCCCGGTAGCCTGTAATTTTACCCGAGACTGCCAGAATCTGACCGACCGTGAAGGCTTTCTTGAAGTAGGTGATACTCCGGAAAAAAACGAGTTCGAGAGCGCCTGTTTCGTCATCGAGAAGGAGGACAAACCGCTGTCGCGGCGGCCGGCCGAGCAAGTCAAATCCCCGAACGGCGCCGATTACGGTCACCCAGGTGGCAGAATCGATGAATGGTCTGAGTGCAGCGATTTTTTTCACAGCACTGAGATCAATATAATCGTAAGGAAAGTAGAAAAGAAGGTCTCTCACAGTGCAGATGCCTTCTGATGCAAGTACCTCTGCACGTCTCGGACCGATGCCCTTGACATACTGTACGGGCATGCGTAAATCTTTTTCCTTAAACTTCGATATATTCATCGGTCAAAAGATACAAAGCGGGAAAGGAAATAGCAAAAGTCTCAGAAGGGAGGCGTTGTGGTGTAATTCGGGAATCCTTCATTTAAAAAAAGAATCAGCCGGTTACGCTTCATCTTTTGCATCCCTCGTCATGAGATCGGAAGTAGCGATGATGGGATCCTTGTACTCAAAGAGTACCTGATATACCTGGTTACAGATAGGAAGTTCTATGTGAAACTGTTCTGAAAGATCATGCACCGATCGTGTTGTGGGTACACCTTCGGCCACCATTACCATTTCTTTAAGAATATCTGAGAGGTTTCGCCCCTTCCCGATCTCCTCTCCCACGTGCCTGTTGCGGCTATGTTTACTCACGCAGGTTGCGATAAGATCGCCTATTCCAGATAATCCGGCGAATGTTTCCTGTCGGGCACCCATTAGTTTACCGAGACGGGAGATTTCAGCAGTCGCACGGGTCATTATGGCTGCTTTTGTATTATCACCGAATCCTGCTCCGTCAGCGATGCCTGCCCCGATAGCTATCACATTTTTCAATGAACCCGCGAGTTCAACACCCTTGATATCATCACTGGAATATACGCGGAAGTACGGGGTCATGAAGAGATTTTGGGT
>CAYGXH010000382.1:0-3466 GCA_964353675.1 uncultured Chlorobiaceae bacterium | reverse complement strand
TGTCACCATTTTCATTATAATTGGATTTGCCACCGCAATGCCAGGATTGACTTCTATGGTAGCTCTAGTTCTTTTCCTCCCTGTGTTCGGTCATTTCGCTGCGACAATGTTCTTTCTCGGCGGATTGGGAATCCTGCGCCTTATCTGGCTTCCGTTCCTGGATGTGTCTTTCAACCTCTTCCGACTTGGTGAAATCATCATCCTACCGTACGAGATTCTGGGATATCTCTATTCGTTCCTGGGTCTCAATAGTTGGATAACACTCTCCTATGTAATCACGGGCACAGGTATTCTGATATTCTTTTTTGGAACAATGACCTGGTTTTATGCCAGGATTAAAAAAAGAGTTGTGGCGGATTTCTGGGTATACAGATTCTCCAGACATCCACAGTACCTTGGTTGGATTATCTGGAGCTACGGAGTGATGTTCCTACCCGCCCCCGACATAAAACAATGTTACGAATTATCGAATAGCCTGCCATGGCTGCTTTCGACGTTGATTATTATCGGCGTTGCGATGCTTGAAGAGTTGAAGATGAGAAAAGTTCATGGCGAGTCGTATGAGGCATACCGCCGTCGCACACCCTTCCTTTTTCCCTTACCACGTTTCATTGTGAGGGTTCTCAATTTACCACTAAGGCTGTTGTCTAGAAAAGATTACCCTGAACGAAAGCGGGAAATTGTAGCTGTGCTTGCCGTCTATATGGTTCTCTTCCTGGGGATATCAGTCTTTTATGGAGGATTCGTTCCATTACCTGAGAGAAAAACGGAAGTGTCCGACGAGCAGGTAGAAACACTCGCGCGAGTGTTGAAGGATGCAGATAATTTTGGTGAGAAACGCCGCGCAGCTGGGGAACTAGAAAAAATTGGTGAACCTGCAATGGAATCACTCATCGCCCTTTTGAGCGATAACATTCCGCAAGTGAGAGCGTATTCGGCCGGAGCACTTGGTGGTATAAGATCGGCACGGGTGGTTCCGCCGCTGATCGCATTATTGCATGACAGTGATTCATACGTCAGGAGAACTGCGGCAGGATCGCTGGGAAGGACGGGCTCACATGAGGTGATCCAGCCGCTCGCCGAGGCACTCCGGGATCAGAGAATAGATGTCGCAAATGCCGCAGCGAGTGCCCTGGGAAAGATCAAGCATCCGGATGTCATCCCTCTCCTCATCAGAGCCCTGCGAGACACCACACTGAAAATAACCTGGGCAGCTGCGGGAGCTCTCGGTGAACTTGGTGCCAGGGAAGCCATCGAACCTATCGTTCAATGCTATGAGGAGATGTCGGATTGTCCGTATCATGCAATCGGAGATGCACTCTGGAAACTTAACTCTGACCGGGCAATCGATGTATGGATCACCGGCTTAAAAAAAGAATCATGGTGGTTTTCTCGGGCATCCTGTGCTGCTGCACTAGGCAAGAATAAATTAGAAGAAGGAATCGGACCTCTTGAGGAAGCGTTGAAAGATTCGAGCGCGGAAGTAAGACGTGCTGCCGTTTTAGCCTTAATGGAATTCCAATCAGAAAAAACAATTTACGCTCTGCAGGGAGTGTTGAACGATAGGGATTTTGAAGTGCGAATGTACGCGGAAGAAGCGTTGAAGAAAATCATAACCTCGGGAATTAAAGAGTCAACTCCCTAGTAAAGATAGGAGATATTTGTCATGTCTGGAATATATAATAAATTTTGGGTGAACGTAACAATAATATTATCCTTGATATTCATCGTACTCGGTTTCCCCGCATTTTTACGTTCGCACAGCATTGCAGTGTCGATTCTGATTACGGTTATCGGAGTTAGTTTTATATGGATAACATATTTAATAAGGGCATACATGTGGTCGGAGAAGGAGCCAAAAAAAGAAGAATAAGGAGATATTGATGGAACCGGAGAAAAATTTTCAAGAATCCCGGAAAATATCATTCTTTCTGAGAGTTCGGCCCATTATTATTGGCGCAATTATCGGTTTTTCTTTTGGGCTTATAGATGGACTTTTAATGGATGATCTTAGCGCGGGAATAGCTCTTGGAGTTGGATGTGGTGTTCTGCTTGGTATCGCGTGGTGGAACCAGTGGCATCGATGGCTTCGGATTGCACTGCTTATAATAGTCGGAGCTGGATTCGTATTTGTAAGCATCGAACCGCTAAGGGTTCTTTATCAGAGGGAAATGGGACTAAAAATCAGCCGGAAACATTTAATTGAGGACGTCAGGGAGCTAGTCTATGTTCTGGAAACCGCTCATCCCGATCCCTATTTTCATGGCGGGGGTAAAATAGCCTTTCACAGAAAAATGCAAAATCTGATACGCTCGATACCTGAAGAAGGAATGACCAGAACAGAATTCTACAGACTTCTCTGTCCGTTTGTAGCCGCTGTCGGCGACGGGCATACTTCGCTGCGAAATCCGCAACCGCGGGCTCAATCTTCAGGCGGAATTCCTCTGCGGTTTCAGGTAGTAGAAGATAAATTTTATGTTGCCGGAGTAACCGATTCAATCAACCGCTATCTGATCGGTTCGGTGCTTATTTCTGTTGAAGGAATAAATGTCGAAGAACTGATGCGGCGCCAGAGCCAGCTGAGGGGATGCGATAATGAATATCAGGTGATGCGCTACATTGGATATGATGGCTCACTCTGGTCTAAAGACGGCATCGAGCAACTTATCCCGGAATGGAATCGAAAAGATAGCATTCAGATACAATTGCTTCATCCGTCGGGTAAACGCAGAGAACTAATCCTTACCTTGAATGCGAAAAAATTAAATCCATATATTACATCTCCCTCATCGGTGCAATTGCCTTCAATCCAAAAGAGCAACTATGTCTATGAGTTTCTCGATTCACGAAAGACGACTGCCCTTCTCCTGATAGAAAATATGGCTGCGTACCGTGAAACGTTCGAGATGGGCATGTCACTGGGCGGAGAATATCGAGAGGGCTATGCACGGGAGTTATATAAACAATACAACGATAAGCCTGCTCCTGCTAATATTAATGAGGTTATCAGGGGAATTCCATCCGCGACTGAACTGTTCCGCGAGTTGGTGAAGGAGATGAAAAAGAACAATACTGAAAATCTAATAATTGATCTCCGTCGGAATGAGGGGGGGAATGCGTTTATTTCAACTATGTTCTATTACTTTCTTTACGGCAGGGAGAAATTAATTGATTTCAGCAAATCGAAGAGCATACTGATTAAAAAATATTCTGAATATTTCTGGGATCAATACCCTGCATGGAATATCGATGAAATTAATAAGCATCAACCGATAGAGCTGACAGAGAACGACTATGATTTTTCAGGCCATCCTGAGCAAGGCCACAATTTCACACGTGAAGAAGCAATCAGAATGATCGAGGATGAAGCAAAATTAACTTCAACTTTCTGGCAGGAATACCAATCAGGAGCATTCGGCGGTTATTATCGTCCTAATAACATTGCGATTCTTTGTACACCGCTTAC
>CAYGXH010000381.1:0-3471 GCA_964353675.1 uncultured Chlorobiaceae bacterium | reverse complement strand
AAGTGACATCCGTGCCGTACTTCTGGAGCCGCTTGCACGAGTCGATGACTGATTTGTGTTCCGTGACCGCTGAGATTATGTGATTGCCTTTTGATCGGAGGGAATCTGCCAGTCCTTTGATGACCAGGTTATTTGATTCTGTTGCTCCGCTCGTGAAGATGATTTCGCCGGAATCGACACCCAGCACTTTTGCGATTGTTGCGCGGGCTTTCTCAATTGCTTCTTCTGCTGTCCACCCGAATTGATGATTCTTGCTGGCAGGATTTCCGAATTTTTCTGTGAAGTAGGGCAACATCGCATCTAGCGCTCTGTTATCGACAGGTGTGGTTGAGTGATAATCCATGTAAACCGGTAATTTCATCAGAACATTTCCATTACGGTGAGTTTATCCAGAACTTTGTTGATATCATGCTGAAGTTTTATGAGAGGATTTTTTATGGTACATGTTGAATGGATTGCACAATCTTCAGGATTTTTAGATTCACATCGGACGATAGCGACTGTCGATTTTCCTTCAATTGTATTGATGATGCCCGAGACTTTCAATTCACGCGGATGCCGATTGAGCACGTAGCCGCCATTTACTCCCTGATGCGACAGGATGTATCCAACTTTCCCAAGTTTTTGCATTACTTTGGCAAGAAGCTCGTATGACAATTTATACCTATCAGCAATCTCTTTTGTAGTAAAAAGCTGTCTCGGGCGGCCTGATGCCATGTGCCGGAGTGCAATCAATCCATACTCAACTTTTTTTGATAACTGGAACATTTATGAAATACGACTTCTCTAGTCTTATTTACGATGATAAAAAAGATTCCGTTTCCGGAATCTTTCAGAGGAAATTCCTCTGATTTAATTCATACTGATTTTCATCCGTTTGTTTTCTGTAGTCGACGGACCATGGAGACTTACTTCCACTTTATCTATGTCTATATGGACGACTTCCTCGCAGTAGGCACAGATTTTTGTGACTTGTCGATCGAAATTAATCGGATTACCGCAACAAGGACAGCTTGTAATGACCAATCCAATTACCTTGGCTTTTGCCTTCACTTTAATAGATCCTTTCAGAAATGCGCAAAATTGCGACTTTTAGGTGTTCTGAGGGTTTTGCGTTTGCTAATATAAACAAAAAAATTAAAAAAACAATCCCCTATTGAAATTAATTTTTTTTAAGCGATGTTACTTCTATTTATAAATCCTTACATTCCTTCAATTTGAGTGTAAAAAGGGATAAAATTCATACTATTTGCAATAGTTACTAATTATACGTAATTTATTACCGTTTGTTATGAATATAGGTATAACATGTTACCCTACATATGGCGGCAGCGGAGTTGTCGCTTCTGAGCTGGGCAAAGCCCTGGCTAAAAAGGGGCACAACATCCATTTTATAAGCTATGCCCTTCCTTTCAGATTAGACTCCTTTATGGACAATATCGTTTACCACGAGGTCGAAATTTCGAGTTATCCGCTCTTTGAATTTCCCCTTTATACGCCGGCACTCGCAAGCAAAATTGTGGAAGTCGCTCAGTTTGAGAAACTCGATATCCTCCATGCACACTATGCAATTCCGCATGCCATAAGCGCTTATCTGGCTAAGAAGATTATCGGCGACGGACAGATGAAAATCATTACCACGCTTCATGGTACTGATATCACGCTGGTCGGACTTGAACCCAGCTTCCTTCCGGTCATGAAGTTTAGCATAGAGCAGAGTGACGGAGTAACTGCGGTTTCAAGGTTTCTAAAGGAAAAAACTCTCGTAAACTACCAGATCGAGAAGGGCATTACTGTCATCCCTAATTTTGTTGATTGCGAAAAATATCACCGGGTTGAAAGTAAAGAAGTATGTGAACATTTATCACCGGAAAATGAAAAAATTCTTATCCATGTATCAAACTTCCGACATGTCAAACGTGTGCATGATGTTATCAGGATTTTCGATACGGTTCGAAAAAAAATCCCGTCTAAGCTGATCCTAGTCGGGGATGGACCCGACAGGTCCAGTTGCGAGCAACTCGCGCGGGAACTGAACATTTACGATCATGTGAAATTTCTCGGCAAGCAGACGGAACTGGTACCGATTCTCTCTGCCGCGCATGTCTTTCTAATGCCGAGCCAGTCGGAAAGCTTCGGTCTGTCGGCCCTCGAAGCTATGGCTTGTGAAGTCCCTGTCGTGGCGTCGAGCGTTGGCGGTATTCCTGAACTTGTCATCCACGGAGAGACCGGCTACATTGCAGAAATTGGCGATATTGAAAGAATGGCAAAATATACGGTCGAATTACTCACGAATGAGGCGCGATATAAACTCTTCGCATCGAATTCACGCAAGCGGGCGGTGGAAATGTTCAATGCCGACACAATAGTTGCCCAGTATGAGTTGTACTACCAGCAGGTCTTGTCGGGAATCGCCGTCGCATAATAATCGCCGTGTTTCCCTTCGAGTGAATCCGTTTTCCGCATATCATGATATGTGGTGTCTCTATCTCAAAAAGTCACCTGATTATTTTCCAGTAAATGAAATCAATGAGTTTATTAATCTTCTTAGCTGTTTTCTTCGTTCTCTATGGTCTCGTCAACTATTATATATTTATAAGGGGCTTGCAATCATTACCCGATGCCTCTCCTCTGCGCACATGGTACATCATTCTATTTATCATTATCGCATTATCATTCTTTATCGGCAGAACCCTTGAGAATTATTGGCTGAATCCTTTCACGGTGACATTCGTGTGGATCGGATCATTCTGGTTTGCAGCCATACTTTACCTGGCGCTGGCAGTTCTCGCGCTCGATGTTCTCCGATTAGTAAACTCCTTCATTCCGTTTTTTCCGCCATTCATCACCGAACACTACTCCTCCGTAAAGCAGTATATCGCTCTGGGCGTGGTCAGTATCGTCGTTATACTCTTGACGATCGGTCACATCAACGCGAGACAATTGAAAATTAAAACCATCCCGATATCCATTTCTAAGAAAAGTCAGGGGATGAATTCAATCTCTGTCGCTATGATATCCGATATCCATCTCGGAACTCTCGTAGGGAAAACCAGATTCGATTCTATCGTTGCGAAGATCAACATGATGCAACCCGACATCGTTCTGCTTCCCGGCGACATTGTTGACGAGGATCTGGGACCGGTCATTAAGCAGAATCTTGGTGAAAGTCTGTTCAGCATCAAATCGCGGTACGGAGTTTTCGCCGTCACCGGCAACCATGAATACATAGGGGGTGTGGAGGAAGCATGCGCATATCTTTCGGCGCACGGTGTCAACGTACTGCGCGATGAGGCGGTTCGCATCAATAACAGTTTTTATCTGGTCGGACGTGAGGATCGAACTATGCCTCGCTTCGCAGGACGTCAGAGAAAATCGCTGGGCGAACTCCTTGAAGGAATCCCTGCGGAATACCCCATACTTCTTATGGATCATCAGCCGTTTGAAGTGGAAGAGAGCATGGAAAATGGT
>CAYGXH010000380.1:0-3474 GCA_964353675.1 uncultured Chlorobiaceae bacterium | reverse complement strand
GCAGGCCGCTGCGCCTCTCAGCCAGCCGCAAGTCGTGACGGCCGCGCCCTCCGGAAGAAGAATGAGTGAATCGCCGAACACACTGTGGATGTGTAATTCATGATCTCCTTCTGCGAAAGCTGCCGAACTGAGATCGATATCGCAGTCGCCGAACACCGTCGAGAGCGAACCTCCTGTAAAATTTGAGGAAGTCGTTTTGATGTTAATATCCCCAAAGATGTTCGACTGGTGGAGCAGGTCGGTATCAATTTGGTTTGCTCCCTGGAGGTGAATCTCCCGCGGTGTGGAACGCTTTCGCGTTATAAGTGAAAAGCCGATAATAATAAGTATCACCGGCCAGTAGTCGGAGATTATATCACCGACATCCGCGTATCCGAAGTTTTCGAGGAGAAAGAGCAAACCGATAACTATAAGAACGATTCCCCAGAACATTTGTCGCATATTGAATTCCTTTATTTTATTTGGAGAAACTGTTGAATGCCTTCCAGCGGCGACGTATTAAAAAGATCTTTCTTTTCCATCCATCCTTTTCGCGCAATCCCGACGCCGAAAAAGACATCAGAGAGACTCTCGCGGTCGTGTGCGTCGGGATTAATGCTCACTTTCACGTTCTTTTCTTTTGCATATTTGCATAATCGCCAGTCGAGGTCGAGTCGCTGGGGATGTGAATTTATTTCAATCATCTTCCCGTAATCGGCGGCTGCATCTATGATTTCTATCATATTGATCGGGTACCCTTCTCGTTCCAGGAGAAGCCGTCCGGTGGGGTGCCCGATCATTGTCACATACTTGTTTTTAAGAGCTTTGATGATCCGCTTCGTTGATTCCTTTTCCGTCATGGTGAACTTGCTATGGATGGAAATAATTACATGGTCGAACCGCTCAAGAATCTTTGAGCTCCAGTCCAGACTTCCATCCGGCAGGATATCCGATTCGGTACCGGTAAAGATCCTGAAGTTATTCAGTCGCTTATTCAATTGTTCGATTTCTTTGAGCTGTTGTTTCACATCCGTTTCAGAAAGTCCGCCGGCGTAGGCGGCTGTTTTGCTGTGGTCTGCTATGCCGAGGTACTCCCATCCAAGGCGCTGAGCAGCTTCCACCATTTCGACAAGTGTGTGCAATCCGTCGCTATAAGTCGTGTGACAGTGAAATGTCCCGCGAATATCCGATTCTTCTATCAGTTTTGGCAGATTGTTGCTTTTCGCTGCTTCTATCTCTCCCATGTTCTCACGCAGTTCGGGCGGTATATATTGGAGACCGAGCGCCTTGTAAATATCATCCTCGTTAATACATTTAGGCGCACGTACCGTCTTATGGTTTTTCGATATGGCGCCGGTGTTCGAAAACCCGTATTCATTCAGACTCCAGCCGAACTGCTTAGCCAGGGAGCGCATCTCGATATTGTGTTCTTTACTCCCGGTTAAATAGGCGAGAGCGAACGGGAATTCTTTTTTGCTGACGACCCGGAGATCGCAATTAAACCCTGAAGTGAGCAACACAGTCGACTTTGTTTTACCGTGTACAATCACTTTATCGACATCGGGATGTTTAATGAAGAGATCCATCACACTTTGTTCAGCATTTGGTTTTGCACTTGCCAGAATGTCGATATCACCTATGATTTCCTTGCGGCGACGGAGACTTCCTGCGATTTCACACCGTATGACACCGGGGTGTTTTTTTATTGCATCGACAATCTTAGAGGCGGCATCGCGTGCATCGGGATAAAGATGCTTATCAATATTCTTATAGAATAGATTGATACCTCTGAGGATGTTCTCTTCGCTTTTTTGGCCGAAACCTTCCAGCAGAGCAAGCTTATGTTCTTCTGCAGCTCTCTTCAGCTGATCAATTGTCTGAATGTTATGATCTTCATAGAGGATTTTGATTTTTTTCGGGCCCAAACCCTGGATACGAAATATTTCGAACAATCCTTCGGGGAAAGACTTTTTCAGATCTTCGTAGTACTGCAACCTTCCTGTTTTGTGCAGTTCTGTGATTTTTTGTGAAAGTGCATCACCTATACCTTTTATGGATTTCAATTCATCGTTTTTGATGATTGAAGTAAGGTCTTCTGTCAGTGAGGAGATGACACGCGAGGCGTTATGGTATGCACGGCACTTGAAAGGATTATCCCCGCGCAGTTCGAGGAGTGTGCCGATTTCATCAAGTATTCGCGCTATTTCTCTTTTGTCCATCCTGCGATGAAATTAAGTAAAAGAAGGAAATATTACAACAGATCCGGTTATATTGTTTACGGAATATATTGTTTACGGAAACCGGGTGTGCAAAATTCATAATCATTTTCTCAATCGACTCGGGGCGCCGGATCATTAAAGTGACCTGTCGATCCATTACCATCAGTGTACTGCGAAGGAATGAGAATTGTCAGATGATCTATGATCTGCCGGTACGTAGTGCAATGCATCAGGTCCGCTCTTATTTTTGCAATCCCCGGTACTCCTCTCAGATAACCGCTGTAATGCTTTCTGATTTCAATCACCGCTCTGCTCTCACCTTTATATTTAACGGCAAGATTAAGGTGCGTGATGAGCAGATTGATATGATCGGTAAACGACTGAGCAGGGGGTAGGGTGCCGCTTATGATATATTGTCTGGTCTCCCTGAAAATCCAGGGGTTATTAATTGCACCCCGGGCAATCATGATGCCGTCGCACCCGGTTGTATCGAAAATATATTTCCCTTTTTCGGGGGAATCGATACCGCCGTTTACAATAACAGGGATAGAGACCGCACGTTTTATATCCGGGATTAGGGAATAATCGGGCTCTCCTTTATGACCCTGTTCTCGTGTACGGCAATGGATCGTCAAAGCCTGCGCACCTGCTGATTCCACCATCTTTGCGACATCAGTGATGATGATGGATTTCTGGTCCCATCCCAACCGTGTTTTTACCGTCACAGGGAGGTTTACGCACCGCGTAACGCTCGTGATTATCTTTTCCATTTTCCGGAGATCACGCAGGAGTCCGGAGCCTGCCCCGTGTCCGACAACCTTCCGTACCCAGCACCCGCAATTGATGTCGATAAGATCGGGCTGAAGCTCCTCTGCCATTCGTGCCGCTCTTTCCATCGAACTTTCGAGACCGCCGTATAGCTGTATACCGAAAGGGCGTTCCTCTTCAAGAAAAAGCATCTTTAATTTCGTCTTATCGGAATTGCGTACAAGTCCTTCGGCGTTTACAAATTCTGTAAAAACGATATCAGCGCCGAGTTGTTTGCAAATCAAGCGGAATGCCATATCGGTAACATCTTCCATCGGAGCCAGAAGGATAGCATTCGGTATGTCGATTGAGCCGATTTTCATTGGAATTAATCAGTTACCATACAATAGTAAATATTGGATATGCCCGTTACTTCCACAATGTGGTATCTTTATTTAAAAAGCTATCTATTTTTTATTTTGGAAGCAAATAAAAATGCGCAATTAAAAGCAATAGAAGCAACGAGTGA
>CAYGXH010000379.1:0-3489 GCA_964353675.1 uncultured Chlorobiaceae bacterium | reverse complement strand
TAGGGACGAAATGTTTATAGAATAAAGGAATGAGATATATCAAGCTCCGTCAGGAGCGAAACTAAAATAACTAAATTATTCACGGGAGGCGTTGTTATGGCTAATACATATACACAAATTTATATACACATTGTTTTTTCGGTCTGGGGTCGGCAAAGTATGATTAGAAAACAATGGAAAGAACGGTTGCATAAATACATCACAGGTATCGTTAGGAACGATAAACAAAAACTGATAACATTAAATAGTATGCCCGATCATATTCATCTTCTCATCGGAATGAAACCGGATATGGCATTATCGGATTTTATGCGGGATATTAAGTCGAATTCATCAAAGTATATCAACCAACAGCGCTTATCACAAGGTCGATTCAACTGGCAAGAAGGTTTTGGCGCTTTTTCATATTCCCATTCACAGCTGGATAAAGTGATAAGGTATATCCAAAATCAAGAACAACACCATGCTAAAAAATCATTCCGCCAGGAATATCTGGAGATATTAAAAAAATACAACATAGATTATAATGAAAAATATGTTTTCCAATCTATTGAAAAATCAAATGATCGATGGTTTGATGATTGACCGGCAACATGTAAAACAAATACTTATTATTAAATTACGGGCGATCGGTGACGTCGTTCTCTCAACCGTCGTACTTAAAAATCTGCGGAATGCTTTTCCGGAAGCCAAGATCGATTTTCTAACCGAAGATCCGTGCCGTGATGTTGTGGATGGTAATCCTCATATCCATTCAATCATAACGTTTAATGCCAGAGCTGAAAACGGATTGCTCCTTATCCGCAATATTCGGAAACGGCGCTATGACCTTGTGATCGACCTCTTCGGAAATCCCCGCAGTGCGCTCGTCACTCTCTTCAGCGGCGCCAGATATCGGGTTGGCTACCGGTTCGGTTGGCGCAAATACTGCTACAACATCGTCGTCTCTCCACGCGGCGGAGAAGTGCACAATACCGAGTTTAATCTCGATGCCCTGCGCGCGATTTCGATCCCGGTCAGTGACAACTTACCGCAATTCTTCGTAGGTAAGGAAGAGCATGAATTTGCAGAAAAGTTTTTCAGAGAATCAGATATCAGCGATGAATTAATCATCGCTATTAACCCGACAGGCGGTTGGTATACGAAACGATGGCCCAAGGCCCACTATGCCAGTCTTGCGGATCAAGTTGATGAACAACTGAAAGCAAAAGTTCTGATTCTGTGGGGACCGGGCGAAAGGGAGAACGCAGAGGAAATCCAGAAACTCATTAACACTCAAGCTGTCCTGATTCCGGCAGCAACGCTGAAGCAGTTGGCCGCAATCCTGTCTAGGTGTGCACTTATAGTGACGAACGACGGCGGACCGATGCACATTGCAGCTGCGCTCGGTATTCCCGTGGTGGCAATCTTCGGTCCTACAAACCCACATCTGCAGGGACCCGTCGGCACTCAATCGGTTGTCGTGCAGAAGGCCGACCTGGACTGCCTTGGTTGTAATCTTACAAAATGTCCGATAGGAAATCCGTGTATGGAGCAATTATCGGTTGAGGAAGTCTACAGAGGAGTGGAATTGTTGTTAAAAAAAATACACCCTTAGGGTAAGCATGGTTAAAGTGGAAATCCGCACGTTACGTAAATTGCGAATGCGGTAGTCTCTTAATTAATTACCTTCCCTTTCGGACCGTATTTAGCGAAGTACTCCTGCCATGTCATCTTTTTATAATGGTCGTCGCCGAAAAATGTTATCATCGGGAGGAAATTCTGCGCATCGATAAATCCCGGTACTTTCGTGATCGGATCGCCGTTTGATTCCAGGAATATTACGGTAGGGAATCCCGACACGCCGAATCCCTGAGCGAGCGCGGCGGCCGTCATTGCTTCTCCTTTATAATTCAATTTCTCTTGTGATTCACCGTTTACCTTGATGAGTATATAGTTCTTCTGGAGATACGGCGCTACGCTGTCATTGGTAAACACTTCAGCATCCATTTTTTTGCACCACTTGCACCAGTCGGCGTACACGTCAATGAGAATTTTCTTCTGGTTTTTTTTCGCCAGAGATAAACCTTCATCGAACTTTTTCCATTTTAGTTCAACCTTATCGCCGGCATGTGTGATAGAGGAGGAAGCGACGGAGAAGAAAAGAGCGATGATCCATATCTTAACCATAGTATGAGTGTACCTTTCGTTTTTATCTGAGCGTTATGCCCAGTGATAATGTATGTGATGATGTAAAACTGTGGCTAAAGGGTACGTATGCGTAATCGAGTGAAAAGACATTGTGATGGATACCCAATCCCGCACATATCGATCGTGTTTCATACCCTGACACATATCCGACCCTGAAGGCAACAACATTTTTCATGATGATCTCGGTTCCCGCATGTAAGTGGACCGTTTTTTCTCTTGGGTAGGAAACAAGATCTGTTGCCAGACTTACAACGCCATCGATGGATTTCCACGGATGTTCATAGCCGGCGCCAAGACGCAACACGAGAGGGAGTTCCGTGGCTTCGTCCTTGAGGGCGCTCATTGAACCGATATTGCTGAAGGAAAATGCGACGTCAACCTTCCACGGCGTCCGGTAGTGTCCACCTGCATCAAACGCGTATCCGGATGCTTCATCGACATAAATTTTCTCATAAAGATATTTGGCAGTAACGCCAAAACCGAGGGTCGGATTCACTCTGTATGCTGTGGTAAATCCGATTGCGATATTCCGTGCCGAAAAATATCCTTCCGGTTCTCCCGGGACGGTCCTTAATTCGATGTCGTCCACGCTTGTTGTATTGATGCTCAGCCCGAAATTGAAATTTTTCCACGGCGCGGTTGCGGCAATGTAATCTGTCTTCATATCCTGCATCCAAGTTTTATGCATGAAGTGGATCTGAACATGTTCGAGGCGTGCGATGTTAGCCGGATTGTAATAACTTGCCGTTGGATCGGCGGATACAGCGGCGTAAGCTTCACCCATCGCCAGTGCGCGGGCACCAACACCGTTCTTTAGAAATGAGAGGCCCGTTGTGCCTTGCTGAGTGTACGACTGACATGTCATTATCAGGTATGATGCCGTAATGAGGAGGAGGATTCGTTTCATAGAATTTTTAGAAAGTGACTGTCAATGTAATCATGTGAAAACTTCGCGGCGCAAAGGGCTCAGCAACGAAGGCGTAACTTAAAGTTGGCGTATATGTACCTATCGGTTTTCTGACCGCAAATCCGAACGACGGTTTAAAACCGGTTGCTTCGTCGCTGAAGTCGACCCTATCGATACCGCTCCGGATACTCAGATATTCCAGCGGATTGACCTCTATCCCGCCGCGAAGGATGTTCGTTCCTTCCGATGAATTTTCAAACTCCGCGGTGATGAGAGCGTCCAGTTCGGGAATAGTGAGGGCGAGACCTATACGGCGGAGGCTAGGAAAGTAATCCGTCGTCGTTGTCCCGTACGGATCCGGGTATATCTTTTTCGTATCCCAAATATACTTC
>CAYGXH010000378.1:0-3491 GCA_964353675.1 uncultured Chlorobiaceae bacterium | reverse complement strand
CCCAATCTCATAGATTGTGCAGATATTAGTATGATCTAATGCCGAAGCAGCTTGCGCCTCATGGATGAAGCGTTCTTTGGCTTCAGGGTCACGAGTTAATTCTGGGGGGAGGAACTTAAGGGCAACATCCCGGTCGAGCTTAGTATCATGGGCTTTGTACACTACGCCCATTCCACCCTCACCAAGTTTCTCTAGTATTTTATAATGTGATATTGTCTGACTGATCATGGTAATCCTTCATTTACCCACCCCTTGTCGACTTTCGACCGACATCGGGTTGTCTCGGAAAAAATCATTACTTGTCATTTCGAGGAGCGAAGCGACGAGAAATCTCAAAATCCGAACGTTTGAGATTCCTCTCCCGCTCTTCGAGCGGGATCGGAATGACAAATTGTACTTTTTAGTCAGTCCCATTATTGGGTCAGGATTTATGAAATTTGGTTTTGTTGATCATTTCACACCTTTCGTGCTCAATCCATCAAGCCTCGCCTTGGCATCCTTAACTTCAGGCAAATCCGGATCGGCATCCTTCCATAGCACCATTAATCTGTTATATTGTTCCATCGCCTTCTCACGCAATCCTTGCTTCTCATATAGCTTCGCTAATGCATAATGATATTTTGGGAGAATAAATCTTCGATCCTTGCTGTTTGGATCGAATTTGATGATCTTTTCATATTCAGCAATTGCCTTATCGATAGTCCCTTTCTTAATATACGCTCGTGCTGCTACATCCCTTGCGGAAGGCGCATTGTATGAAAACATTGCCTCCTCATTAAGGTTTGGTAAGTCCGGCGGACCAGCCTTCTCAATTACGCGAACCGCTTCGTCCACGGAATCCTCGGCAATTAACAACTCAGCGTATAGCACCTCACGTTGGTTTCGTAAAATCTTCGTGATATATCGAGGAGATATCTGAAGTAACAAACTATCCATTTCTTTTAATTTTAATCTCGCTTCAGAGATCCGCCCTTCGGCAAGTGCGAGCAAACCGCTTGCGAATGCCCAGTCTGCCTTACTGCTACCCAGAGGATTATTTTTTCCCTCGAAGGAAAAGAAATTATCAAACAACTTTCGGCTTGTTGCAATTTCATTTCTGTCGTACAGTATCGCTCCCCTGAGCAAATCTCCTAAAACTATCCACCTTTCATCGCCAACCGATCTGAATAATTCCTGAGATTTGTCGATATCCTTCATTGATTGATTCAGTTTGCCCTTCCCATAATAATTAATTATAGCTTTTGTCCATTGTCCTACAGCTTTCAGGCCGGGAGGAGAATGTACTGCGATGTCACGTTCACTGCACGCAAGAGCTTCATCGAAATCTTCCTTCAGCATATATATGTATGCAAGACTAAGATCTGCAGAGCCGAAACCCGGTTTTATATCCAATACCTCCTTATATTTTTCAATGGCATCGTCAAGTTTACCCATCCTGAAGTAGAGTTCAGCCATTGAATCAAAGGGATTCGGATCGCCTGCATTGATCGCTGCATACCGCTTAAAACAATCGATAGCTTTGTCGTACTCACCGATTCTCGCATACACATAACCAAGCTGATTCAACGCAAGTCCAAATTCGGGATCTAGTTGAAGAGCAGTGGTGAGTTGATCAATTGCTTCGCTTATCATATTTCGTCTCATATAGCCTACACCGAGATAATAATGCCCCCCTTTGAATTTTGGATATTTCTCGGTAACCTCTTTCAAAAGATTGAAACCTTTATTCAAGTCTTTCTCAAAATTTGCAGCCAGAGCAGCTGCAACCATCAGACGTTCTCTTTCCGGAGTTTTCTGATAATATTGTGCTGCTTTCTGGTATGCCATCATGCTTGCGTTATTATCATTTAGTGATTCGTAAGTAAATGCTAGAAAGACGTACGCTATTGCAAATGTAGAATCGATGCTTACCGCTTTCTCCAGAAATTTTCGTGCTTCCTCGAAGAAGAATTTATTATGGTCATCCCTACCTCTCAGGAAGTAGTTGTAGGCTTCCATTGATGATGTGGTCCATTCCATTATCTTCATCGGTGTTGTTTCGATCTTACGTTGGGAAAGACCTACGCCGCGTGAAATCTCTTTGCTAAGCTCGTCGATCTGCGTCTTCAGAATACTTCCAACACCATCTCCCTTTGAGTTGACACTCTTAAGAAGCTGTTTTGTACTAACATCAAGCACTTTCACATCTGTCGCGAACACATCACCCGCCTTAGTGAAAGTCCCGAGAACAATCGCTTCTATGTCATCCATTTTGCAAAGCTCGAATCCTAATTCCCTATCGATGAATTTCGTGTCCGCTTTACCAATCTGCTTACGGAGATCATACAACCTTTCCCACGTTGCTACCCGCAGGTATTTCGACTGCTCAAGGTTGGTTATAAGAAGATTTGGAATTGCATCCTGCAAATAATCGTATGAGTTATCACCGGTCTGGTTCATAAAACTGATGACGGCGATAGTCCGCTGTTCAGATGAAATTGCTTCTTCGAGCAAAATTGGTTTAAGAAGGAAAAACGTAACGACAAGAACTGCAAAGACTCCAATCACAGCAAATATTTTTATTAAACTTTTTCCTTTTAAACCTTGACCGACAGCTTCTTCTTTGTGAATTGGTTCTGTCGTCGGTTTTGCTATGGTTGTTGCATAGCCGGAACGAGCGTATTCCAAATGTTTTCGTTCTCGCCGCAGGTCTGCCAGCATCTCATCTACGTGCTGGTATCGGTCCTCCGAGTCTTTCTCCAGGGATTTTGATACAATGTGCTGGAGTTCATCCGTTATCTTCTCGTTGTAGCGTGCGAGCGGCGGCGGATCTTCATTAAGGATCGAATATTGAATCGCCGCAATATGTTCACCCCGGAATGGAAGATGTGTCGTAAGCATTTCATAAAGCACCACACCCAAAGAAAAGATGTCGGAACGTTGATCTACTTCTTCTCCGCGCGCTTGCTCTGGCGACATATAGGCCGCTGTTCCAAGTGTTGAACCTGCTTTGGTCAGCTTTGTAGCCCCTTTCACCTTCGCCAGACCGAAATCCATTATCTTTGGTTGACCCTTCGGCGTGAGAATAATGTTTTCGATCTTAATATCACGGTGAACGATGCCTTTTTCATGCGCAGCGGCGAGGCCTTCACAGACCTGGATAGCGATATCCAGGATTTTCTTTAACGGTTGGGGCGATGCATGCATCGCTGCTATGGTTTCTTTTAATGTCTTGCCCTCGACATATTCCATTGCGATGAAGATCTGTTTGCCTGTTGTACTATCAGCAGATGCGGGGCCTTCGTACTCACCGATCTCATGAACGACAGCAATATTCTGATGTATCAAAGCAGCGGCGGCTTTCGCTTCATGATAAAAGCGTTCCTTTTCTGCAGGATCACTCGTGAGATAGTGGGGAAGGAATTTAAGCGCTACGTCGCGGTCAAGTTTAATGTCATGGGCACGGTAGACAACTCCCATTCCGCCTTCACCCAATTTTTCCAGTATTTTAT
>CAYGXH010000377.1:0-3492 GCA_964353675.1 uncultured Chlorobiaceae bacterium | reverse complement strand
ATTATAGCTCTGGAATGTACGAAAAGTATAGTCTTTTTCAAAAAAAGTTCCTTCCCTCACCTGAATTGATACTCAATACTTTTCTTATTACATTTCAGCCGCCATGGTATTCGTTAAGAACTTTTTGGTCGGAATAAGGATCTTTTTCAAATCCCTGGGACTGCTTGAGCAGGCACAGATCGTCGCATCGACAGCCGTTGTCATCGCGATGATAACCATCATTACGGTACGCATCGCCTCGGGTGAAGCCCTTAGTACCATCGATTTCATCAGTGTCCTAACCGTTGGAATTTTCGGATACGTCAGTATTTTTTTCGCTCTCAGGTACGGACGCGTACTCGAAGCCCAGAGGAAGGAGTTGCTTGAACTCAACACAATGGCCGAGGCGGTAAACTACTCGGTCGATTTAAATTACGTCATGCAATCTGCCCTCATCCGCGTCATGCAGTTAATGCGTACAGAATGCGGTTGGGTATATCTTTCCGAAAATGACATTCTCATGCTCAAGCATATGCACGGAACGATCATAACGATCATCCCCGATAACTGCAATGTTTATGATCCGTCGTTATCGTGGCTGCGAACCACCGGAGTGTACCTTGCTGATGACGAAAAAATCCTGAAGACATTAAGTCCGGAATTACAAAGCGAGCCTCTGAAAGTTCTTATTAGTATCCCTCTTAACCGCCAGGGAATATTCGCCGGCGTCATTGTCCTCGGCAGCAGCGATCCCTCTACATCGCGGACTATGAAGCTTGCGATGCTCCAGGTATACGGCAATCAGATAAGCATGGCGCTCAATAATGCGTACCTCTTCGATCAGGTAAAGAAATCCGAAGAACTCTATGCCGATCTCTATGAAAATTCTCCCGACATGTACCACAGCGTTGACGGCAACGGAATTGTCGTGAGCTGCAACCGGACGGAAAGTCAGGTTCTCGGAATACCGAAGGGGATGATCATCGGCAATCCGCTGATTAACCTCTATCCGCCGCAGTTCCATGACAAGGTTCTCAAGAATTTGGGAAAAATATTTCAAGAGAAACAGGAGCTGAAAGGATTAGAAGAGCAGATCCGTCGTGCAGACGGGACATTGATTGACGTGAGTGTAAACACGTCTATTGTATACGACATGAAGGGAAATCCGTCGCTCGTACGTATGGTCCTGCGGGACATAACGGAGAAAAAGAGGATGGAGGCAAAAATTCTCCAGGCGCAAAAAATCGACAGTATCGGCAATCTGGCAGGCGGCATCGCGCATGATTTCAATAATATCCTTACTGCAATCCTTGGTTCAGCCTCCATCATGCGGAGACGCATTAACGCTGATACACGGCTTCTGAAATATGTCGATCTCATCGAAACCACCTCCCGCCGTGGAGCTGCTGTTACGCGCCAGCTCCTGACATTTGCCAGGAAAGGGAATCCGCATATTGTGCGGACGGATATGAATGTCATCATTGATCAGACAATCAAACTCTTTGAAGTAACAACTCCGAAAACGATACACATTAAAATGGCGCTGTCGGAGGAGCCGCTCATTGTCGAAGGAGATGAAGGGCAACTCCAGCAGGCTCTTCTTAATCTTTGTTTGAATGCCCGGGATGCCATGCCGAAGGAAGGGATCATCGTTATCACCTCTAAACCTGTCACACTGCGGGAAGAAGAAGCACGTCGTCTTACGGATGGAAAGCCCGGTGAATACGTCATGGTTTCAGTTGCCGATTCCGGTTTTGGTATTCCCCCCGGCATCATGCCGAATATCTTTGAACCTTTCTTTACAACCAAGGAACATGGTAAGGGAACCGGACTCGGTTTAGCCGTCGTGTATGGCGTCGTCAAGAGTCATAACGGTCATGTCCATGTGGTCAGTGAGGTGAATAGCGGATCGGTTTTTACGCTTTATTTCATGCGGGTTCCGGATGATACCCGAATTAAAGTTGTAAAGGGGAAGAAGACAGAGCTTGTCGGCGGGAAGGAAAGGATCCTGATAGTAGAAGATGAGATTTCGGTGGGTGAAATCGGTGCCGACATTCTGAAGGAACTTGGTTATGAAATTGTTATTGCTAACAACGGCCGTGAGGCGCTCGACATCCTTAAGGCGGCAAAGAAAAAGTATGACCTTGTCATCCTCGATATGAATATGCCGCGCATGAGCGGAGGTCCGACGTTCGAAGTTATCAGAAAAGATCATCCCTCTTTGAAAGTATTGGTCTGCAGCGGGTACAGCGCTGGTACGTTACAGGACGGCCAGTTTATGGACCTGATCGACGGTTTTTTGCAAAAACCGTTTGAATTGGAGGAATACGCGCAGACCGTCAGACGGATTCTCGATGCGCCGACGTTGCGTGAAAAGAGTTGATTAAATTATGCGTAGACGATGGTCTCAGAACGCATCATAAAAATTTTAGGTGAGTATCTGCGAGCCGGGCGGGAAGCCCAGGGTCGCTCGCTGGACGATATCGCAACAGCAACGAGGATAAATTTACAATTTCTCGAACAGCTGGAAAACGGTACCGGTCCGAAACTTCCAATCACTTACATCGACGCCTTCGTGAAGGACTATGCGAGGGAAATCGGTTTAAATCTTGAAGAACTCCTCGAGAGGATCGGTGAGAGTGAAAAGGATTCAGGTTCTCCTCCGGTTTCTGCTGAACCGGGGTATACGAGAGGAGAAATACCTCCTGTAGAATCTAAGGCGCCGCAGGCGCAGTTCCCATTTTCTCTCCCGCATCATATCCGGCTCCTTATCATCGTCATAGCTGTTGTTGCTGTAGGACTGATTACTATGCTCTTCATCGTCGGTGATGGAGAACCATCAGAAGTACCCCCCGAAATTTCATTTACGGATGCAGTAAAGGAGCAGGAAACAAAACTCCAACAAACTGCGGCTGTAGTCGATAGTACATCTCACATCGATTCGCTCATGCTCGTGGGAACTGCACGCGAGACAGTCTGGGTGAGGGTGATCATCGATGGAAAGGACACCAATGAGGCGATTTTCCCGCCCTCTGTCGTGCGCAAGTGGTATGCCGCAGAATCGCTTCAGGTATCGGTGGGAAACGCGCCGGCGATGACATTCACACTTAACGGTAGGAATGTCGGAACTTTGAGTCGGGTGCGGCGGCCACTGAAAAACGTGGTGATATCGAAAGCGACACTCGATCGGCTGGAAAAGCGGAGAGAGGGGCAGTGAGAGCATTGAAGAAAGTGAGCCGGAGAATTTCGGATCAGATTGATAAGCTCCGCAGTGAATTGCATCGGCACGATTACCTGTACTACGTGCTGGCTCAGCCGGAAATATCCGATGAGCATTACGACAGGATGATGAGAGAGCTTCAGAATCTGGAGGAGCAATACCCGGAGTTGATTACACCCGATTCCCCGACACAGCGGGTTGGCGGAGCGCCAACAAAGGAATTTCGGACTGTGGAGCACACGATTCCGATGCTCAGTCTGGCCAATGCGTGCTCGGAGGAGGAAATACAGGAT
>CAYGXH010000376.1:0-3500 GCA_964353675.1 uncultured Chlorobiaceae bacterium | reverse complement strand
CTTTAATCCGTTCCTGCGTGCCCACTCCATGAATGCATCCGGTTGCGGGAATATCGGACTCCAGTCGTAACTACCTTTCCATCCAAGATTGTGCCAGGCAAAATCTAAAACGTAGATATCAACAGGAATGCCAGCATCACGTAATTTCACAGCGATGCGCTTTACATCGGCATCTGTATATTTATATTTATCGATTATTTCGGTACCGGGGAGATACTCGTAGTTCAGATCCGTGATCCATGCGCCGAGTGTATAACGGGGAATCATCGGGATACTTCCGCATAGTTCAGCATACTCTTTCAGGACGTGGTTGTAATCATTGCCATATACAAAGAAATACCAATCCTGATTTTCGTCTTTGGTTCGCGGTTCAATCCATGAATTGTTTTCGGTCCGGATCGGTGTTCTACCGTCATCCAGTAAAAAATATCCGCTCCTGCTTAAAATCCCCGGTGGATATTGCGGTATCTTTCCTTTTTTTATGCCGTCGAGTGAATACGTTATGCCGCCCAAATTCTGTCCGTCCGAATCGCCCGGTGCCCATGAGACTTCTTTATTTTTATCCTTCCATGAGATACTGATATTTTCTTTTTGGAACTTTCCGGAATTCAGCCGGTAGGAGATCGTGAAATATGATGTCTGAATGATAAGCCGGCCATTCTCCTCTTTTGCTGTGAATTTTGCTTCTACCCAGTCTCTCTTCAAAACAACGATGGTTGTAGCATCGATAAATTTCTTTTCTGAAGAGTATTCCATCCTCACGAGCGAAGGTGTAAGTATCTGGAACCTCACGTCGTTCGCAACTATCGAATATCCTTTCTGATGAAACTGCGGCTTCGTCTGAGCACCTAAATAGGTGACGGCAAAACAGCAAAAAAAGGAAATGATGAAATGAAAGGCTTTTAAAGGCATTTTTATTATCCTTATGAAGTGTGTACAAATTTAAATGGAAATATGGGGAATGTCAAGGAGGGAAAAAAATGTCATTTGTCAGTGGTCATTAGTCATTGGGTGTACATCGTGCATCGCTCACACCTCATCGCTCACTGCTGCGTGCTCTACGCTCTTTACTTTAAGCTCTACGCTTACTCCTCACACCTCACTGCTCTCTGCTCTACCCTCTCTGCTCTTCGCTCCCTGTTTGACTCTCTTCAGGGATCTGTGTAAATTCCTGTAGATCAGCAAGAAGTGGGAAGGAGTGTTAGACTATGAAAAACTTACTTAAAATTGGTTGCCTTCTGTTACTCGTGTGCCTCTGTGCGTTGGCGTCACACGATAAAAAAGATAAATCGACTCCCAAGAAGACTGCCAACTTTACACTGCGCGCTCTCCAGGGTTTCAATATGAGAGTATGGTTGAGCAACAGGATGACGATGGGTTTGCAGGCGTGGGATGCCGATAACGGTTCTCAGATACCTGTAGAGCCGAAATTCGGAATGGAATATCCGGCAGGATCGGGTGTCGAGCATATTTACGGCGCCGGTCCGCGTATCGGCGGGAAAGTTGACGGAGTTATACACGTTGATGAAGGGTACAACGGCACCGACGGAAGATCGGAATTTTATTCAGAATATAAACATCTCCCCCGTGAACTTTTCTGGCAGACCTCAATCCGCGATACCGCCGGGATTCCAAATAAAAGGAACTGCGACGACGATAACGATGGTAGGATCGATGAGGATGAACTCGATGGAACGGATAATGACGGCGACTGGAATACCGTGACAGACGACATTGGCGCAGACGGATTAGCCGATCCGTATGAAATGAGCTGTGACGGGACACCCTTCAACTCCGTTACGAATCCTGATCCCGCAGGTGACAACTACGACCCGGGAGTTCGCGATAAATGCAAACCAAATGCGGACGGGAGCTTGCCATTTAAGAATAACAAGGACAAATGGACTGAGAGGAACGGATTGCCTGACCACGGTGAACCCAACGTTGATGAAGACTATGCGGCGATATCGGAAAAAGATCTGTACTGCTCTGCCATCGATACTTTTTCGAGACCTGTTTGGCCTGGTCACGTACCGATGGGCATCAAATGTATCCAGAAATCATACGCCTGGGATGGGAAGTTCTATGAAGGCGTACTGCCCTTCGATTACTACTTCATTAATCTCGGTCGTAAAACGGTAACGGATGTTTATGTTGGTTTCTTTGCAGATATGGACCTAGGTCCGGTAAACGTTCCCGGGTATTATGAGCACAATTATTCCGCCTATATGGAATCGCTCAGAACTGCTTATGTTCATAATGCCATCGACCGCGGATCGACGCCTGTTGGTATTACAGTTCTCGCAGCGCCAAAGCCGCTTGATCAGCTTGATTTCATATTTCAGTGGTCCGATTTTTCCGGTTCTATTCGTCAGGACCCAGGCACGAACGACTCAGCAATTTACGCGTGGATGAATGGAAGCGCATTTCCGGGTCAGCCAATAGCGCCCAATCAGATTCCTACCGAACCAACTGATACGCGCTTTTTCTTTTCATTCGGGCCTTTTGAAGAATTTAAGCCCAATGATACGTTAAAAATTTCTATTGCACTCGTATCCGGATATGGGGTAGACGAAGGTGAAAATAACCTGCGAGAAAATGCGCAGAAGGCGATGAAGCTATTTAACCGGGGATATGTTACACCAACCGTTCCGTCATCTCCAAAATTAGATTACGAAATCGGTTTTAAACGGGTTACTTTGAAGTGGTATCCTCACCAGAGCGCGATGGGCGGCAGTGTTGCACCGTTCGAGATATGGGACGATTCGAACAAGTTAGCAGGTGCGTATCCTGATACTCACTGGAGAAGAGTAAATCCTCCATGCGATTTTGGTGTCGGTGGCTGCGGCGGCCACAGGTGTGATGAAAACGGAAAGCTGCCGGGCGGGCGTATATTTTCCGGTTTCAGATTGTACCGGGGCGAGGATGTCGGAGACGAGCCTCAGACGAATAGCTTTGTTCTCCTCCGTGAATACTCGTTACCGGACGATGCGTCGCTCGAAGATCTAAATAAACTCGATTCCACGTTTATCGATTCAAACCTCGTACGGGGAAAACGATACTGGTATGCTGTAACATCATTCGGTTTACCAGATATCTCGATAGTATCGATACCACAATCTGGCGGAACGGTCCGGTACGATACTTTGTATTCTGATAACAGCGAATCGAGCCTAAGGGGAAATTGGGTACGGATTGACGTACCGTTCTCACCATCAGAAAAACTGGGTCAGGTATTGGTCGTACCGAATCCATATCGTGTGGATGAAGAATATACTTACGAGAGCGGAGGCTGGGAAGGACTGGCCCGGTACTGGAATGAGAACAACCGGTTAGTGAAATTTATTCACATGCCTATGGGAGAGTGGACGCTGAGGGTGTTCACGTTGGCAGGAGATTTGATAACGACTAGTAGGCACGCAGCAGAAGGATATCAACAGGGGAACTGATATTTAGGAGAATACCGGGAAGACCGCGGAGAGATCTCATGGGATTTGCTT
>CAYGXH010000375.1:0-3505 GCA_964353675.1 uncultured Chlorobiaceae bacterium | reverse complement strand
CTTTGCGTTGAAATTTGATTCAACGAAAGAGAGTGCTTTTTCGTAGTCTGCTTTTGTTTTAATCGGGTATATGCTCATATAGTCTCCGCATTTATCAAATTATATTCTCGATGAGTTCCAATAAATCGTATATAAACTATCTTTGATTTGTAATTAATTGCCACAATAAGTCTGTATCTATTTCCGCAAATGTTAAAAATCACCCTTCCATTTTTTAGAATGCTTGCAGTTATATATTGTCTCTTAATTTCATTACTATTTCCCCATCTTGCTTTATGGGCTTCATAATACCACGATTTAATTGGTTGTTCAGCGTCTGGATGATTTTTACAAAATTGAATTAAAATTGGACGCGATATAATTCTCATTGTATTTTTTATTCCTTCCCATTTGGGGAATCCGGATTCCCAAAATGGGAACATTTAAAGTAACTAAAATTATTTACAATTGTCAACTGTAAATGATCCAGAATTTGGCGCAATTTGGGCACTTATTGTACAAAATCGCATAAAATTGCATTATTTCACATATTACAAATATTTCTTCTCACGCCGCCTCTTCCCTTTGTATGTCCCCAAATAGAAATTCTTCCCATAACCAAATATGTTTAGAGATTCCAGCTTGCATGGCTGGCGTAACTCTTAAACTTTGATGAATTCGAATAAAGTTATAATGGAAGAAATGTAAAACTAATGATGCTTTCAAATTTTCCCATTTCTTAGAGAAAGCATTGGTTAACCTTGTAAATCTACGCATCTGCATACGCATAGTCAAATTTTGACGCTCTACATAACTCGTTGAGATATATTTCTTAATGTTTTGCTCTAAAGTAATCTCCTTTTTTTCTTATATTCAGGTCATGTTTGTCTACTTTATAATGCTTCTGCAGTCGCTTATTGCCAGCGGTACTCATATCGTGGCGAAGGTTGTGGTACGCGACATCGATCCTGTCACATTAACGATGTTAAGATCGGGGATCGCAGCAGCGGGACTATGCTTACTCGCTTTAATTCGCAGGGATAAATTCCGATTCAAGAAGGAACACTTGGGATCTGTCCTCCTGCTGAGTTTTTTAGCGATACCGGTTAATCAATTTTTCTTTCTAACAGCGATCCGTTATACAACGCCAACCAACGCTGCATTATTTTACAGCACAACCCCGGCGCTCGTACTTGTCCTATCTTCTATCATGGGGCGGGAGAAGATAGGTTGGAAAAAAGGACTTGGTGTCTCAATTGCTTTCTGCGGTGTTTGTCTGATTATTTTTGAACGTGGTGTCGATTTCAAATCAGAATATATGGTTGGCAATCTTCTCCTTGTTGTGGCAGTTATCGCGTGGGCATACTATACTGTTCAGGGAAGGTATCTGACCCTTCATTATGGCGCTTTCACGACGAGCATTACAACGATGGTACTTGGGTCGATCATGTTCATTCCGATTGGTACGATCGGAATGTTGGATTACGATTATTCGGTACTAACGATCAATCATTGGGGGGGATTGTTATACCTTTCGATAGGGACGTCGATATTCGCTTACCTTCTCTGGTACTACGCTCTCAGCCGGACGACCGCATCAAAAGTTGCCATCTTTTCAAATTTACAACCCATACTGACGACAATTCTCGCGTGGACGCTGTTAGGGCAGACGATAACTCCCGTTTTTATTGTTGGGGGATTAATCGCGCTCGGCGGGATCATAGTAACTCAAAATGGTTGATGCAGCATCTTGCATTCATTTTTCCTTTTCTCTATATTATAAACGCATTTTTGGAGTTCGTTTATGAATCGGAGAGGTGGCTGAGCGGTTGAAAGCGGCGGTCTTGAAAACCGTTTACGCCTCAGGCGTACGGGGGTTCGAATCCCTCCCTCTCCGCTCGCCTGCGCTCCAAGAGAGGGAGCTTCGGCGAGCAGGCTTACCTGCGTCCCAAGAGAGGGGACTTCGGTAAGCTACCAACCGTTCTTCGACAGTTGTACTGTTTAAGCATGCTTATTTCGATGGTTGTGCTGCTGAGGAATGCCCGCGCAAGAACTACTATAATCCGCCCCAATGGTAGACTAAAACTCTTTCTTGGAATATGGGGCCGACTAAAAAGTAATTATTACCGTCATTGCGAACGAAGTGAAGCAATCCGACTCTTTAATATTTACTAATTTAGTCAGATTACTTCGTCTCTTCGCTCCTCGCAAAGACTTTAACTTACTTATTAGTCAGCCCCAACTTAAGGGCCTAATATAACGAATCCCATCCTTAAACATCACTTGATCTTTGCTATTTGGTCACCCTTTATTTATCTTTGATAGGCGCTTTGTGACATTGCTCCAAAACTTAGGGTTGAAATGATTTTAGGTAAGAAGATCTTTAAAATATCGGTGTATATGTTAGTGGTATCGTATTTGTTAAAAAATAGGTTGTTCTCCGATAATATCCGCTATCATCCTGAGGAAAATGTATGAAAGACGATACTCGCAAGAAATTGTCGGCGCTGATCATCGAAGAACTTTCAGATAGAATCAAACAGAACGAGAATCTCCGTCGGAAACTTGAACCGTTTACCGATCTTCCTGTAGGGAAAGTAGCTGATGCGATAATAAAACAATTCGAATACCTGCTCTCGAGCGACCTTCGCGATTTAATTATCTACCTGATTGAGCAGGAAGTAAAAGTAGAACAAGCCGCCGCAGAAAGTGAAGCAGTTGCGTCGGCAAGATCGGGAAAACCGGAAGAATCCGTGGAGGAAGAACCCGCTTATGGTATCGAGGAAAAAGAGGGAGTAGTTCCGGTAGAAATTAAACCAACGGAACACGTGATGGAGAAATTTGCCGTCAAGGAACCGTTTCAATATTCGGAGATTGATTTTGAGATAAAACCCGATGACTGGTTCTATCTGTACGGGTTCTGCTATGCTCCTGACAGTACCGGAAAGGGCATTCCCTCGAAGCAACTTCTCATGAAGGGTGTCGACGGTAAGAATAACATATTCATACTCGATTATGGCGATGTAAGACTGTTCCTCCAACGGTTGTTGAGCGAAACCGATTCCAGTTATAAATCCGGTAAGCCCCCTGTCTCCGGAGAAGATCTTTTTGCATTCAAGCTGGGACATGAAAATATTCTCAATTCACTGCGGGCGGATGAGTGGATCGTGCCGCTGTCATTCTGGACGGTCATACAGGGGAGGGAGCAGATCATCAAACAGGTCGAAGACCGGTACGTCGAAATGTTGAGAACACTGATTGATATACATGACGCAGTTGAATGGGATGTCGAAGTTTTCGCCTACGATCCGTACCTTATCCAGCATCCCTCCGTGGCGGCTCAGGCGCATGACACGATAAAGGAGCGCACTGCCCGTCAGCCAAAGTTGCGCGGAAAGGACATCAAGGTACTTGAACGACTGATGATCCGCGAGAAAAATATCGCACAGGAAATTCACAGTCAGTTGCTCCTCCATTCATCAAAAACGAAGATCGATTTTATGGTACGTCTTGATAACGCCTACAT
>CAYGXH010000374.1:0-3514 GCA_964353675.1 uncultured Chlorobiaceae bacterium | reverse complement strand
TTCTACTTGCATTTGGTTGAAAGGGTTATTATGTGTCACCAACCGCCTAACCGCACGACGACCCACCCCTGTGTCCCCGCCCTCATCAGGGCGGGGAATAATAATGAGAGGAAGGGCATTTGCCCTTTTTCTTCTGGAGTTCCTACCTGGTCATATCCGAATTACAGCTTACCGTTTTGATAACAACCAAAACCGAGGAGAACCAAGAAAAACTCGAAAGATGTGACCTACCTGTAAGCCGGAGTGATGTCGGTTAAGAGTACTTTAAGGAAAGCATTGACAACCAGCGGATCGAACTGCGTACCACTGCACTTCTGAAGTTCTTCCATAGCATCTAACGCGCACATAGCAATTCGGTAAGGACGGTCGGACGTCATTGCATCGTATGCGTCGGCAACAGCTATGATCCTGGCTCCAAGCGGTATCTTTACTCCTGCAACCGACTGACGGAGGCCTTTGCCGTCGTAGTAATCGTGATGATGTTCTATTATCTGCACCACTTTGTCGTTTACTATTGGTTTAACGATGTTGGCACCAGCCTCAACGTGAATCATCATACGCTCATATTCGTAAGATGTAAGCGTGTTAGGTTTATTCTGGATGAATTGCTCAACGGCTATTTTGCCGATGTCATGGAGGAGACTACTGTAACGCAAGTCGTCAAGTTCGTCTGCCGACAGGGTTAATCTTTTCCCAATTGAAAGCGCCATATCAGTCACTCTCCGTGAGTGACCGGCAGTATATTTATCTTTCGCTTCAAGTGCAAAAACTAATGACTCTATGGCAGAAAGAGACAATGATCGGAGCTCTTTTTCAGCTTTCATACGCTCTTGAATTTCCAATCTCAGCTGATCTGCCTGTTGTATTAACTCTTCAGCAGTCTTCGCCAGCAGTCTCTGGAGATTTCCCTGTCTACCTATAATTAGGCTTACAACCATACCTAATGCAACGACACCTATATCAACAACAAAGAGGTGATCCTGTAAACCTACGAAAAAGGGCGAAAATATTATTGGCGCTAAAGTAATGCTGGTGATCATGCCGCCTGATATCCCAAATTTCCAGGCAGCAATCGCTACGCTGATTTGGAATGTCACCCGGTATAATGCGATATAGTAAGCAAGTTCCCAATTCGGACGAGATTCGAGCCCGATGAAAAAAATAAGGTTTGGCGCATAAGAGAAAATGGTTACAAATCCGGCGAGGATAACAACGTACCAAAAATAACGGTCACGAAGTAGCCCTGTTACCTTAAATAGAGGCTTTCGTTTTTCTTTTAGATCTTCTCGAGGGATGTTAGTTATCCCAGGAGAATATATGTAACTATCAGTCTGCATCTTATTATTGTTATGTTTTTACACAGTAAAACCATGGTTTTTCCTTAACATCTTTCCGCATTGAGCTCGATATCAGACAAAAGGTGTAATCATACGGAGAAGGCGCTCAATCAGACTCAGGTATACTCTACCGAAAATCCATTACTTTTCATATCACCAATTTGTACTACATCAATTGTACCTTGGTACTAATTGACAAGCTTCCAAATATGGTTTTGGAGGTAGTGAATGGGATCGCAAAGAATATTACTTATTGAACAACAGGGCTTATAAGACGCTGTTTTGAAAGAGAGCAGCTTCAAAAACGGTAGAAAGGAATAGTTGTGCCGTTACTGGCATTCAGAGTTAATCAATTGAGAATTCCAGCATCGCCAGTGGGCATCACCGAAATGGAGAGGGTCTTTGACGCGCCCCTCTTTGGTGACGCTGTTCCATTCGATATTTGTAGTCTCATTCTTACCCTTGTTATAAATCTTATAATCGCAGTCGAATGAATTAGATGTGGTCTTGGCGAAGGAAATAAACCCACCATTTTCAGAACCACCCGGAACAATATTGGTGTATTTGATGTCACCGGTATTGTTTGATGGATTTCTGTGCCAGTCGATTCTGATTAATTCGGTTGGAATAGCTGGTGTGTTTTTCAATACCCAGAAACCTTCGGTTGCCGGAAGATCCGATTCTCCGTAATACCAGAGGAAATCCGAGAATTCACCTTGTTTCGTGATGTACATTTCCCACCGCACGCCTTTGTCAACGTATTTCCCATGCAATGCAGCGGTGTAAATAACTCCGGCAACTGGAACGTCGTAGGTCCAGATCCAGGAAGCATCTGGCTGCTGGACGGGAATATGCTTGAAAGATTCAACAAAAGACGCTACAGGGACAGCCAAGCCCAGGACACCGATGATGTTCCAGAAGCCGACGTTAAGAGCGGCAAAACCCCAATTGCTACGGTCGCCAGGAGTATTGCGGTCACCTGACTGAGTGGTCGAGTCAGAAAACCTAAATGATACTAATCGAGCGGTCTGTCCGTCGGGAAATAAAGCTCCCTGCTGATTCGTGTAATTACTGAAGTCCATTACGAAGGATGATTCAGGGGGGATTTGGGGTGGTTTCGAATAATCCGGGCTGTTTTTAATACTTGTGCAACCTGTTAACAACAAGGTGAATACAGAAATCGAAATGATACACAGAATTATGTACTGGGAAGTAGGTATTTTCATGTTCTGTCTCCCTATCAGATCAATTAGCTTCAGATCCTGTGTTACCCTTTTTATCAAGATTAATAGCTGGTAGCCTGACAATGAACTCGGCGCCTTCTCCAGGTTCGCTTTTCACTTCAATCGTGCCTCCATGAGCACGCACGATTTCCCTGGCGATCGTTAAACCGAGTCCGACGCCCGTCCTGACTCCAGTAACCTGGTAGAACCGCTCAAAAACATAGGGCAGCTGGTCTTGATGAATCCCTGCACCTTCGTCTTTGACTTTCACCTCCATAAATCCGTCGGGCGTTTTGCTGCCGAATGTCTGCACTTTGTTCCCGGATGGTGTGTTCTTGATCGCATTATCGAGTAAATTGGAAAAGACCTGCTCTAAACGGTCGCTATCGCCGCTAACAAAAAGCGAAATTTCGCTCGTTAATTCCATTTGAATCCCTTTATCTTTTGCTTGAACCTCAAAAACATCGTGGCACTGCCGGAGGATTTCACTAATATTGACTGTCTCATGTGTCATTTTAAACTGACCTGACTGCATCCTCGAGAGATCAAGCAGTTCATCAACCTGTCGCCTCATGCGTTTTGACTCAACATTGATGATGTTTGCTGCTCTGGTCATCGTCTGTTTGTCGCCAGCGGTGCCATCCACAAGGGCTTGAGAAAATCCTTGTATAGAAGTTAGCGGGCTCTTCAATTCGTGCGAGACATCAGCCACGAAGTGGCGCAGTTGAAGCTGGGAGCGCTTCACTTCTTCTGCCATGTGGTTAAATCCGGCAGCAAGTTCGCGTACTTCCCTGGGTCCTTCCTCTGGAACTTTCTGTTCATAATCGCCCAAGGCGATTTTGTGAGCAGCTTCTTTGACGTTATTAAGCGGTTTGTAGATGGATCTCGCGAAAATAATAGCGATTACCAATGAAGTGATCAGTGCAATAATTCCACCAATTGTGAAAGGCATTA
>CAYGXH010000373.1:0-3517 GCA_964353675.1 uncultured Chlorobiaceae bacterium | reverse complement strand
ACACTATACTTGGAGACGGAACCGTGATGGTACAGAACGATTTCATCACGAATGAACCGAAACTTCCCGAAATGCCGCGCTTTGGAGTAAAGATGGTTTTGCCAAAGGGCTTCGAAAAGATGGAATTTTACGGCAGAGGTCCGCAGGAAAACTACTGCGACCGTAATACTGCCGCACATGTCGGCATCTACAAGAGCACCGTAAGCGAACAATACTTTCCGTATGTGAGTCCGCAGGAGAATGGCAACAAAACAGATATCCGCTGGGTCGCATTCACAAGCAATGACGGCATCGGATTGATGGCTGTCGGAATGCCGCTGTTGAGCATGTCTGCGTTGCACTATACAATAGAAGAGCAGACGCAGGAGAGCCGTGGTTCGCGTCACCCAATCGACCTGAATAAACGGAATGAGGTGTTCCTCAATCTGGATCTGAAACAGCGCGGAGTCGGCGGCGACGATTCGTGGGGGGCGAAGCCGCATTCGCAGTATTGTCTGACTGCGAAAAGTTATTCGTACCGATTCCGGCTTGTCCCATTCTCGAAGAGTGATAATTTAATGGGAATTAGCAAAATTGTATACGATATCAAATAAGTAGAAGATCATTAAAGCGAAATAGGGACATAATTTTAACAAAATGTGAAAGGATAAATAAATGAAAAACCTCATAACTTTCCTTTTTGTGATTGTTTTTATACAGGTGGGAAGTGCCCAGCAATCCTACCTTCACGAGACCAGATCACAATACGATGCCCGCATGCAGTGGTGGGAGGAAGCGCGGTTTGGGATGTTCATCCATTGGGGATTATACGCGATTCCTGCCGGTGAGTGGAAGGGCAAAACGGAATACGGCGAATGGATACGCACATCGGCACAAATACCACTTGAAGAATACGACAAGTTTGTACAACAATTCAATCCGGTCAAGTTCAATCCCGTCGAGTGGGTGCGCATTGCTAAAGATGCCGGTATGAAATATATCGTTATTACTTCGAAACACCACGACGGCTTTTGTCTCTTCGATTCGAAGTACACTGAATTTGATGTGATGTCGACCCCGTTTCAGCGTGATATCATGAAGGAACTTGCCGAAGCATGTCGTAAGGAAGGCATAAAAATTTGCTGGTACCATTCCATAATGGACTGGCATCATCCCGATTACCTTCCACGACGGGAATGGGAAAAAGATCGATCCACAGAAGGAGCAGACTACGATCGATATGTCAGCCACATGAAAAAACAGCTGGAAGAACTCATTAAGAACTATGGGGAAATCGGAGTTCTCTGGTTTGACGGCGAGTGGGAAGGTACGTGGAATCAGAAGCGCGGACTCGATCTTTACAATTATGTCCGGGCGCTGCAACCGAATATTATCATCAACAACCGAGTTGGAGCCGGACGTTCTGGAATGGAAGGATTCACACAAGAGGGTGAATTTGCGGGTGATTATGCCACGCCTGAACAGGAAATACCGGCAACCGGCATTCCCGGTGTTTACTGGGAAACATGCATGACAATGAATGACCATTGGGGTTACAATAAGTACAATGATAACTGGAAATCAAGCGAGGATCTCATCAGGAAATTGGCAGACATAGCATCAAAGGGAGGAAATTTTCTCCTGAATGTCGGTCCAACTGCGGAAGGACTCATTCCACAACCCAGTATTGACCGGCTTCGTGACGTCGGACGGTGGATGAAAGTAAACGGCGAAGCCATCTATGGAACGGAGGCGAGTCCGTTTAAAAGTCTTGAATGGGGACGCTGCACGCAAAAATCTATTGATCGCGGCACGAGACTCTATCTGCATGTTTTTAATTATCCGGCAGATGGAAAACTTGCGGTAAACGGTATTTTCAATGAACCGGTCCAATCATATCTTCTCTCTGACCCAAAGCAGACACGGCTCGGGGTGCTCCGCAGCGAAGATGCACTTGTCGTTTCTCTGCCCCCGAATATGCCCGATGCCGTCAATACAGTAGTTGTACTCGATATCGATGGAAAACCTGACGTGAGTGAACCCCCGGCAATCAAAGCGGATTATCAGATCTTCCTGGATGAATTGTCAGTTGAATTAGTCTCGAATAGAGAGAATGTAGAAATGCGATATACGCTCGACGGCAGTATGCCGACGATTCAATCCACTTTTGCAAGAGGACCGATCCGTCTGACGGAAACGAGCACTGTAACAGCCCGGTGCTTCAGAGGAGGGAAACCGGTGAGCGGTTCAGCGCAGTCGCTGTTCTCTAAGGTCACCGCACTTCCTGCTATGAACCCGACAAATCTCATTCCCGGGATTCGATATACATACTACGAAGGAGATTGGGACAGTCTGCCAAATTTCACACTACTTAAATCCGTGAAAGAAGGTTCCCTCCCCAATATTTCTTTCTCGCCTCGCATAGAAACAGAACATTTTGGATTTGAGTATCATGGCTATGTAAAGGTCACGAACGATGCGGTTTACAAATTCTTCACTTCTTCCGATGATGGCAGTAGATTGTATATCGGGGAGAAACTCATCGTCGACAACGACGGACTGCACGGTATGTCGGAGAAAAGCGGTGTCGTAGCGCTTGCTGCCGGGTTACATCCCATTCGTATTACTTTTTTCGAAAAAACCGGCGCTGATGATCTCACAGCATCATATGAAGGAGGAGGCATTAAAAAAATGCGAATTCCTGATGATGTACTCTTTTTTGAAAAGAAATAACATAGGCATGGAATTTCGATTTTAAAAAATAGTTTGGGAAACTCATAACGAAAGGGAAGTTAAAATGAACAGGATCAATAGAAGAGAGATGCTGCGTTTGAGCAGTCTTATGGCAGTTGGATTACCGTTGGCAGATATATTAAAAAAGGATATGGCCGAAGCGAAACCGATCATCATGCCGGAGGATCCCCGATTCACGAGGATTGAAAAGCCACTTACGGCTGTTGTCCTGGGTGCAGGCTCCCGCGGAAACAATTACGCCGCGTACAGTGAACAATACCCTGATGAATTGAAGATTGTCGGCGTCGCTGAACCTATTGAATTGCGCAGAAAACGGTTCTCTGATCGCTACAAAATTCCGGAGAATCACCAGTGGCTGACATGGGAAAACGCTGTAGAGATTCCAAAATTTGCAGATATACTGATAATTACGACACCGGACCACCTCCATTACGGACCTGCAATGGGCGGACTTAAACTGGGGTATGATCTACTCCTCGAAAAGCCGATTGCTCAGCGGTGGTCGGAGTGCAGTGATATTCTCGCCCTCACGCAGAAGAATAAACGCATTGTCGCTATCTGTCATGTCCTCCGCTATGCCCCGTACTACCGTAAACTGAAAGAAGTGATCGACTCCAATCAGCTTGGAGATATCGTCAGCATACAGCACTTGGAACCGGTCGAGCATATCCATATGTCGCATTCATTCGTGCGCGGCAATTGGAGGAATACAAAAGAATCAAATTTCATGCTCCTCGCAAAGTCGTGTCACGATCTTGATATGCTCAGGTGGTGGATCGGGAAA
>CAYGXH010000372.1:0-3522 GCA_964353675.1 uncultured Chlorobiaceae bacterium | reverse complement strand
AAGTACGGGATCGAGGTTTTTAAATCCATACCGCCGGATGCTCCATTGATTGTTGCAGAAGCTGTATGGCAGTACACCCATCATGTACTGCCGGGTTTGATGACGCATCGTGGACCGATACTAACAATCGCAAACTGGAGCGGTCAGTGGCCCGGACTTGTCGGTATGCTGAATCTGAATGCTTCCATGACAAAAGCTGGCATACAATACAGTACTCTATGGAGTGAGGATTTTACCGATGAATTTTTTCTAAAAAACTTCAAAAAGTGGCTGGAAAAAGGGAAAATCACGCACGATTATTCTCATGCCGTGCCGTATGAGAAGGTAAAAATTCCTGCAAAGAGTAAAAAGCTTGGGGAGAAATTTGCGGATTCGTTCCGAAAGAATAAATCGATTCTCGGCATTTTCGACGAAGGTTGTATGGGGATGTATAACGCAATTATTCCTGATGAATTACTGCATCCCATCGGTATTTTTAAGGAGCGGCTAAGTCAATCCACCCTCTTTGCTAAAATGATGACCATCCGTGACGATGAAGCAAAAAAAGTATACCAGTGGCTTCTGGATAGAGGTATGAAGTTTTCGTTCGGGAAGGATGAATCAACCGATCTGACCGAGCATCAGGTGTTAATACAGTGCAAGATGTATATTGCCGCTTTGCGGCTTGCCGATGAATTCGGTTGTGCGGCTATTGGTATTCAATATCAGCAGGGATTAAAAGATCTAACGCCCGCATCTGACCTTGCCGAAGGATTATTGAACAATGTCGAACGTCCGCCTGTGTACGATGAAGTAACAGGCAGGGAGCTGTATAAGGGAGATGCATTGCCTCATTTTAATGAAGTCGACGAGTGCGCAGGAGTCGATGGACTGGTCACGTATCATTTATGGAAGGAACTTGGATTCCCGCCAGAAAATACGTTGCACGACATTCGGTGGGGGAAGTATTTCAAAGGAAATGGAATCAGTGATTTTGTATGGACTCTTGAAATATCCGGAGCGGTTCCGCCGGCGCATCTCACCGGTGGTTACGGAGGTGCCGTAAGCGAACGCCAGCCGCCTATGTATTTTCGCCTCGGCGGCGGCACAATCAAGGGCGTAAGCAGACCCGGATTCATCGTGTGGAGTCGTGTCTTCGTTGCGGACAACAAACTTCATTGTGATCTAGGCATTGGAGAAGTTGTGAAACTCCCTGAAGCGGAGTCTAATGAACGTTCCGAGTTAACAACATCTCAGTGGCCCATCATGAATGTTGTACTTAAAGGTGTTACGCGCGATCAGATGATGGCGCGGCATAGATCGAATCACATTCACGTTGTCTATGTACCCGACAAAAAAAGCACAATGACCGGGATGTTCACAAAAGCGGCTGTGATGAAAGAGTTAGGGATGCAAGTTCACTTATGCGGAGTTCGTAGCAAAGGATGAGTCGCGGAAAAATAATTAAGGCATTGATTCACTCCTCAGTGCTCAGAGCTCTATTCTCGCTTCTTCTCGTATTCGTACTGGGATTGATTTTTAATGCCGATGGTGCGTTTTTAAAATGGGATACTCACCGCGACATGCTGAGGCAGGTTTCGGTGTTTGGAATCCTTGCCTGCGGTATGACGTTCGTTATCATTTCGGGAGGCATAGATTTATCCGTTGGAAGCATCCTGGGTTTTACGGCAGTCCTATTTTCTCTCTTTTCGATTCACTGGGGGTGGTCGCCATTTATGGCAATTGGATTGACGCTCGTTCTCGGGATGATTGCAGGAAGTATTTCAGGATTTTTTATATCAAAATTAAAAATCCAATCGTTCATTGCAACGCTTGCAATGATGGTGTTCGCACGCGGCATGGCGAAGCTTGTTTCCGGCGGGCAGAAAATATCGACTGCGGTTCAGCTGCCGGATGGTAATTACCAGTACGTGGATATCCCTCAAATTTATGACCTCCTGAGTGCAAAGGTATTAAATGAAAATATCGCAGTCGTGACGCTCGTAATGCTTGCCTGTATCATTTTTTGTTGGATCGTTCTGGCCAAGATGCGGTGGGGTCGACATGTGTACGCTCTCGGTGGAAATGAGGAAGCCGCTCGTTTTGCTGGAATTCCGGTCAATACAACGTTAATATGGGTTTATGCCCTTAGCGGATTGTTTTGCGCAATAGCCGGAATTTGTCAGGCGGCGCAGGAACTTCAGGGAGATCCCGAAGCCGGCAGTACGTACGAGTTGAGCGCCATAGCAATCGTTGTCATCGGTGGTACAAGTCTCAGAGGCGGCTCGGGAGGTATCTGGTTGACATTATTGGGAATCTTAATCATTGGATACCTCGAAAAGATATTAAGTATTAATGCGGTTGGCGAGGAAACAAGGTTGATGCTTACAGGCGCGATTATTATTTCAGCTGTGCTTCTTCAGATAAAAAAGTTCTAAAGGTAACAGGAGAATATCATGATCATCCGACATATCGTTTTACTGGCATGCATTTTATCTTTCTCTGCATATTCACAAACTCCGAAGTGGACCGTCGGGATGAGCCAGTGCAATCTTGGAGAACCGTGGCGTGTACAGATGAACGCCGATGTGAGGAAGGCAGCTGAAACACATCCGGAGATCAGAGTTATTTTCAAGGATGCGCAGAACGATGCCCTGCGGCAGAGTTCTCACGTCGATGAGTTTGTACGATCCGGGGTGAATCTTATTATTATTTCACCAAAAGAAGCGGCGCCGCTAACAAGGCCGGTGAGTGAAGCGTACAAGAAAGGGATACCAGTCATTGTTCTGGATCGTCGTGTTTTAGGTGCCGATTATACATGCTTCATTGGTGCCGATAATAAAAGAATCGGTAAAGCGGCAGGAAAATGGCTTGCCGGGGTGCTAAAGGGTAAGGGGAAAATTGTTGAACTAAAAGGATTGATGACATCCACTCCCGGACAGGACCGGCACAGCGGATTTATTGAAGGCATCAAAGGCACCGGGATTGAGATAATTTTTAATGCCGACATGAAATGGCTGGAACCGAATGCGCGAAAGGAGATGGAATCAGCGCTCGCCCGGTTCGACAGGATTGATGCGGTATACGCGCACAATGATCCGGGTGCACACGGCGCTTACCTTGCTGCAAAGGCAGCGGGTCGTGAAAAAGGAATAAAATTCATCGGAATCGATGCTTTACCGCAGGAAGGCGTGATGTATGTGAAACAGGGAATTCTCGCCGCAAGCTTCGAATATCCGACGGGTGGAAAAGAGGCAATCGAGACGGCACTGGAGATTTTTAAGGGGAAGAAAGTACCGAAAGAAATAACCCTCTCCTCACGCGTCTTCACGCAGGAAAATATCGATAAAGGGGGAGAGTGGTTAAAGGAGTAGAACGTGAAGTTCTGTTCTGTTTAAGCATCTCTATCCACGAGGGGAGAGGCCAGCCCGTTGCGCATTCTGGCGGGGGAGAGGGTTTAGCAGGTATTTTTTTTAACATCAATCATAGGTCTCATAATAATATTCAGGAGTGTACTATGAAAACAATTACCGTAATTTTCGT
>CAYGXH010000371.1:0-3534 GCA_964353675.1 uncultured Chlorobiaceae bacterium | reverse complement strand
TATGAACAAATCGTCAGTCTTAAGGTCAATCCGACAACAAAAGATCTGTTCGGTTTAGTCCCTTCCGGCGGCGCGATTACAGTAGTGCGAGTCAGTAGTACCAATGGCGACGCACACAAAGTGTGTGTAATCCCTTTATCTAACATCAAAGGTATGGCTTTCAGAGAGGATACGCTGTATATCGCACGGGTGAACGGCTCAATTTACGGGATTGATATCGGGACGGGAATCCCGACGCTTGTGGCAAATACAGGTCTAACGATCGCAGGACTGGATGTTAATCCGTTGACGGGAGAATTATGGGCATCTGTCCGTTCAACTTCAAATCCCGATCGAATTTTTAAAATTGCATTGCCGTCCGGTATTCCTACACTTGTCGGATCTACTGGATTCGGTGTCGCAACCCAGGATATTGCATTTGATGCCGCCGGCAATCTGTTTGGACTGGCAGGTACCGGTTTGAATATTCCGACGTTGATCCTCATTGATACACTGACTGGGATCGGATCGTTAGTAGGGACAACGAACATCGTCAGCGGACTCGCACTCGCTGTGGAGCCCTCTAGCATGTTCCCGGCGTATACGTATCGGCTGGATCCCCAGTGGCAACTTGTATCACTGCCGCTGCAAACGTCAGGGGAACGTAAAAATCTATTTTTCCCGACTGCCGCTTCGGATGCTTTCACATATACGAGCAGGTACTCCATCAGCGATAGTCTCTTTGGCGGGAAAGGATATTGGCTGAAGTTCAACTCGCCGCTGGTGAAATTGTTCAGCGGACCGATGCTTACAAGCGATACTTTTGATGTTCAAATCCGCTGGAATTTAATCGGATCTATATCAGTTCCGGTTAGGACTGACGCGGTCACATCAATACCCGGCGAAATAATATCTTCCACATTCCTTAGCTACGAGAGCGGCGGATATGATATAGCCGATTCGATTTATCCGGGCAACGGCTACTGGGTTCGCACATCATCGGACGGACAGCTCGTTCTCGCGCCGGGTGCACCAACTGGAAGCAATACAACTTCGTTAGGGAAAGGAGTTATGGATGGCTTTAATGAACTCACGATTAAGGATGCCCGGGGAAATAAACAGGTGTTGTACTTCGGAAGCCAGCCGGAGGGCAATTTCCGGATAGGCATGTATGATCTCCCGCCCGGGCCACCGGTGGATGATTTCAACGCTCGGTATGTTTCCAACAGGATGCTGGAGACGCATCCCGCCAAATTTGAGGCTTCATTGGATTACCCGTTACTCATTTCCTCAGGTGCGCTTCCGGTGAGTGTGAGATGGGAGGTCGTGCATGACCCGGCAGTGAAGTATTCCCTGATCTGGAAGGGCAGTAATTCTTCTGATGGCGCAGAGTTTATTATGGACGGGGACGGATCAATCACGCTTGGAAATGAAGCGCTTAATAATATTTTCCTTCGTGCAGAGCAGACAATTGTCCCTGTTGAGTACGCTCTCCGTCAGAATTACCCGAATCCGTTCAATCCGACGACGCGAATTTTATACCAATTGCCTGAGGCAAGTAATGTAACCATAAAAGTATATAACACGCTCGGGCAGACGGTTACCGTACTTGTCGATAAGGAAGAAAGTGCCGGATTCAAGTCAGCCGAATGGAACGCACATGATGTTGCAAGCGGAATTTATTTTTACAGGATGGAAGCCACGAGTATTACTGATCCGGGTAAATATTTCCGGAGTGTGGAAAAGATGTTACTGCTACGGTAATTTTTCCGGAAATTCTCTTATTCTGTAAGTGGGGAGGGAGATTAAGTATTCGCCGCAAGATATGACGGGCCGAAAAATCCGTATGATTGCGGTATTTGTATAGACATAAAAAAGGTGTTATCTTATATAAACCTCGGAACGTGGCGCAGCCCGGCTAGCGCACTTGCTTGGGGTGCAAGGGGTCGCGGGTTCAAATCCCGCCGTTCCGACACCACGCGAAACCTCTGACATTTTACATGTTTAAGCTGAGATAAATGTCGGAGGTTTTACTTATCGCTTATCCGCCAATCCTGTGGGTGTTCCTTAGTCCATCTTGATATTCCAGAAACTATTTCTCTCCTTAAGACGTTGTTACCATCGATGATCAGTTAAATATTGATAGTTATTGAGAATAAATTAAAATGAAGGATCAAGCATGGTAAAGAAAATTGGAATAATCGGTTCCGGCGCAGTCGGACAGGCGTTGGCAAATGGTTTCGTTAACCATGGATATGAGGTCATGATTGGTACGAACAGTTCTGCCAAACATCAGGATCTCAAAGAAAAGACGCACGGCAAAGTAAAGGTCGGGACATTCGCCGATGCAGCAAAGTTTGGCAATATTCTCGTCCTTGCCACAAAAGGAAGTGCGACTGAGTCGGTTGTCAGGTCTCTCAATGCCGAGAATCTTACCGGTAAAACGGTGATTGATACGACTAACCCTATAGCAGATGCTCCGCCTGTTAACGGAGTACTTCAGTATTTCACGTCTTTTCAGGAATCATTGATGGAACGTCTCCAGAAATTAGTTCCGGGTGCGCATTTCGTAAAGGCATTCAGCTGTATTGGGAATGTATTCATGGTTAATCCTGATTTCCAGGGTAGTAAACCGACAATGTTCTACTGTGGAAATCAGGATATCTCAAAATCTGAGGTGAGGGAGATCCTGGAGAAATTTGGTTTTGAACCGGAAGATATGGGAAAAGCTGAAGCTGCCCGCGCGATCGAGCCGCTGGCAATTCTCTGGTGCATTCCGGGATTCCGCGAGAACCGGTGGACGCATGCATTCAAACTGCTCAAGCATTGAAACCCATTCGATGTGTCCAGAATTTATGACTGACGTATGGAAATATTTGCCTCAAATATGTAATTATTACCTACTGCTCCAAGATACATATTTCATTTACTTGAAATGTGAGTGATATTTGAGGGTTCGTTCCATCCCGCACGTTGGCATAATTGTTGCACATATTTAAGTAACACCTCCTGGTGAATTGTGGTTATATGGTGGATTAGAGAAAAGTGGTGGCCCTGCCGCGGGAGCGGCAGGGTTTTTTTATGTCTTTTTTTGGGAGAAGGATGGAGAACTTGTTACTTTGCTGATGCATTCAACAAGGAGGTTCAAATTGAACGGCTTTGTCATGAAATCATCAGCCCCGAGTTTTATGCTCTCCTGAGCAATTTTAAGTCCGTCGGCCGCCGTAAGTATGATCACTTTCGCGGTAATGTTCTGTTTTTTGATTTTTGCTAAAACCTGCAATCCGTCCATCTTCGGCATGTAAATATCAAGTAAGACTACATCTGCCGGGTCGTCCACAAGCATTTTAATGGCAGTCTCCCCTCCGTCTGCGGAATCTACCCTGAAACCGTTTTGGGTGAGGTACTCACATAACGCGTTCCGGAATGTCAGGTCGTCGTCAATGACCAGTATATGTGTCTTTTTTTCCAATTTCTGCGCCATTCTTGTTGATTGAATAATTATAGCTCTGGAATGTACGAAAAGTATAGTCTTTTTCAAAAAAAGTTCCTTCC
>CAYGXH010000370.1:2374-3538 GCA_964353675.1 uncultured Chlorobiaceae bacterium | reverse complement strand
TGCGATTGAAAAACTTGGAAGAGTTTTTAGATCAACCATCTGCCCGATTGAAGCAGTACTCGCCGTACCGCCGCTCGGCAATATCATAGTAGTACGGTTAACATGACTGTAGAGCTCGGTAGAGAGAACTTGTTGATGAACCCTAACGGCTTCCGTATACTTCTTCCTGGCGATCTCACCAGTACCACAGATATCGGTAAGTAAACGCGTAAATGCCGCACTGGGCGATATCAGTGAGAGATTGCTTGCGATCGCTTCCTGGGTATTTTTTTCTTTCCGGTAATTATCCTCCTGCGCAGCAAGCTCCCGCGCTTTTCTTTCACGGTAGCGCTGTTCTACATCCTTATTGAAGGCATTCCATTGATCCCTCTTTTCCGGCGGTTCAGGATTGGTAGTTACTGGAGCCCTCGGACCGAATATATTCTCCCACTCCTGCCCCAAAATCTTTCCCTTTTCTTCATCAAGAGTTTTAATGGTTAGTGTCTTTTGCATGGAAAATACCGTTTCTGTCCTGATAGGATAGATAATGGATGCAACCATATCGCTTACTTTTGGAACGATCAATTGCAGAAAGATCCATACGAGAAGGATGACAACGAGCGACGTGCGCGCCCGTGCAGTAGTAACGGAAATCATTATACCGATTATGAAGTATATAAGCAGAAAGATCGACGTCAGTATAAAAATCATTGCTACTCTCCCGGCAATTGCTGTTTGAAAGAAGGGAAATGACGTAAGGCTGAGAAGTATTACACCGCAGAGAAATGAAACGAAAAGGGGAAGCCATACTGCGATAAAGCTCCCCAGGACTTTCCCCAGAAGAAGTGTGTGCCGCGGAACGCTGTTGGAAAGAATACCGCGCAAAGTCCCGTGCTCCTTCTCACCTGATACGAGATCGGCTGAGAAGAGGAGAACGATGAGACATACGATCATCTGCACGATAAAAACAAAATCGAATTTACCGAGGATAGATAAAATGGATTCATCCCCCGATGAAGCTTCACCTTGTTTGAATCCGTCTGATTGAAACTCGTAGAAACGGGGAAATGAACTTTCAAAACCATGAGCAAAAACTGAGAGCGGCGAAGGACGGCGGAAACCTTTTAGTGGGACACTTCCCGAAACTACATCCCACATCCTTGAGGATGCGATGGCATCGTTAGT
>CAYGXH010000370.1:0-2274 GCA_964353675.1 uncultured Chlorobiaceae bacterium | reverse complement strand
GGGGGTGCAGGAAGCAAGAGACGAGTAAAGTACTCTGCGTCTCTGCGATTAATGAGAATAAAACGCAGAGGCGCGGAGGTCGCAAAGAAGCGCAGAGACCCTAAAAGAACCAAATGACCAATGAACTCTTTTATACAAAATACCAAGTGTCGCTCCTAATGGAGCTTAAATATTTCTTAATTTTAAACTATAAACATGTCGTTCCTACGGAACTCTATTAAATCCATTGATTGGCTACAATGAGCTCCGTAGGAGCGTAATGTTTATAGCACAAATTAAAATATAGCGGGCAGCTCCAGAGGAGCGGAACTTTGAGTAGAATCCACTAGTCACTAATCACAATTTCCGAGATTTACTTATTCTTCTCCCGATCTAGTCCATAGTGTTGGATTTTATTGAACAGAGTCTTTCGACTTATTCGAAGCTGTTCGGCCGCATCTGTGCGGTTCCAGTTAGTCTGTTGTAAAACGTTCAGGATTAACTGTCGTTCGGCTTTTTCCGTGAGATGCCTGATATATCCTTCGAGGCCACTCTCCACAGTCCCGATACTATCAAACGTTGCACTATCGTTTTCAGGGCGGCGAATATCCTGGATATCAATGTATTGTCCTTTTGCGTTCAACATCGCGCGTTGTACGGCATTTTCAAGCTCCCGGACGTTGCCTCTCCACTCCATGCCGTTTAGGCATTGAAGAGCCGTGGATGAAATCCCCTGGATGTTCTTGCGGAATGTTTCGCGGTACTTTTTAAGAAAATGATCTACGTAGAGTGGGATGTCCTCAGGGTGTTTTCGAAGCGGCGGCAGTGAGAGTTTTAAAACATTCAGTCTGTAGAAGAGATCTTCTCTGAATTTTCCCTCCTGTACGTGTGTTTCAAGAACTCTGTTCGTGGCGGCGATCACTCTCACATCCACCTTGATTGATTCAGTGCTCCCTATCCTCGTGATTTCCTTTTCCTGCAAAACTCTCAGGAGTTTTGTCTGTGCCTCGGGTGGGAGCTCAGATACCTCGTCAAGAAATATCGTTCCCGTGTTCGCTTCTTCGAATTTACCCGTCCTCAGCTCGCGCGCATCTGTGAAAGCACCCCTTTCGTGTCCGAAGAATTCGCTCTCTATGAGATTCGTAGGAATTGCAGTGCAATCGACGACGATGAGGGGATTACTCTTCCTCCGGCTTTCGTAGTGAATCGCGCGGGCAACCAGCTCCTTTCCCGTCCCGCTCTCGCCTTCTATGAGAACGGTCGCATCGGTACCGGAGATTTCACCGACGAGTTTTTTTACATCAAGCATCACATTACTGCCGCCGATGATGTTCTCGATGCGGTAACGCTTGTGGAGAACGGTTTTAAGCTGATCAACTTCCTCTGTTAAGCGATATATCTCAAACGCCCGTCTGATGATAAGAAGCAACTGTTCATTGTCGAATGGTTTTGTAATGTAATCATATACGCCCTGTTTAATCGCATGTACTGCCGATTGAATGGTTCCGTGGGCGGTTAGAATGATGCCGACAGTCGACGGGTAGCGCTGTTTAACCTGGAGGAGTGTTTCAATGCCATCCATGCGGGGCATCTGCAGATCTGCGACGATAATCTGTGGGTGAAAATGTTCTAGAACGTGTAGAGCATCTACTCCGTCCGTTGCTATCTCTACTTCATAACCGGCATCCTGTAATATTAAAGAAAGAATCGAACGGATTTTCTCTTCATCGTCAATAACAAGTATTTTTCCCGCAGTAGTCTTCATCCGTGCCTCATAGTTGGATACGCTGCATTTATTGGTAGTTGAACCTGTACCGTAGTTCCGTGGTCTTCAGGTAAAGTTGAACTTTCCAATTCGATCGTGCCCCCGTGTTTGCTCACGATACCATAGGAGATGGAGAGTCCCAGCCCTGTTCCGGATTCTTTTGTGGTAAAAAATGGCTGAAACACTTTGGGGAGGTCGTTTGCTGCGATGCCGCGTCCCATGTCACGGATTGAAACGATGACTATGCAGGACTTATTAAGTTTTTTTCCGTCTGTGATCGCGATTGATATTTCCCCTCCTTGCGGCATCGCTTGTATGCTGTTGATGATAATGTTCAGGAATACCTGCTTTAATTGTGAAGCGTCTCCGGTAATTATCGGTGAATTGGAATCATACCTTTCCCGTATCGAGATCTGATATTTCCGCAGTTCAGCATCCAGCAGCGAAACCGTCTGGTGGATGAGTTCTTCCAGATTTACTTTTGTCATTTGCAGTTCATGACTCTTACTGAAGGATAGGAGACCTTTGAT
>CAYGXH010000369.1:0-3549 GCA_964353675.1 uncultured Chlorobiaceae bacterium | reverse complement strand
ACAACATGGGGATATGTTTTCGACCGGAACAATGACGGAAAAATAGATTATATGGCGCTCGTAGACGGCGCGGCAGCGTTTAAAGACGACAGAATCCCTCCCGATTTCCCCGTAAGGGGTCAGAACCTCACTCTACCACAGCTTGAAATTTACATGAGTCACTGTAAAATAATCTTCAATCACTGGGCTGATGACAACTTCGATGGAAAAATAGATGCCGTCGTTCACACCGACATGGATCCCGTCCGGGATTGGGTTGAGCGGAGATTGGTTATACGCAGTACAAAATTCGACGGCACTTTTGATAACGTATGGTCATTCCAGAAATATATCACAGAAGATCGCGGAACCGTTGAATACTCCAAAACCGCCGTTCCTTACCGTCCTCTCGGAAAACTCTCCGGTGAGATTACACAAGCCACGATGGATGAAAAAACCGCCATTCTCAGTATATTGAACAGCGCTGCATTGAAGTGCGATCTGGGAGAGGATGTTAACAAGTATTGAAAACGGGGATCAGCTATTATTAGTTTGCTTGTAATCCCAGTCGAGATGAAAAGAAAATTAAACACCCAAGTCGAGAAAAAAATTATTAGGGAGCCTGGTCCATTTTATGAAGAAGTTTCCCTCACTGTGAGCACAGAATATTAAAAAATTCGTACGCGGATGCCGGCGCTTATTGGGAAATATTGGCGCGGCTTCTCATGAATTCCGATAACCGATTGTCCCTGAATATACGCCGTGAAATTCTCGCTAATCGGTACCTCAATCCCAACCGCTATGTTCCATCCTATCATGTGACTATACCCACCGTCACCCAACGTATCCGATTTAAAGGAGTCAGATGAAAAAAACATATATCCCATCCCGAAACTGAAATAGGGAGCAATCGGATCCAATATCGATGTGAATGCACCTTTGAAATTGATCATTGCGGTGAAGCTTTTCGCATCGACATCCGCTTCCGCTTTGAACTTATTATAATCTAAATTAAGAGATATTGCGGTATACCCAAGTTCACCCGGTGGAAATATAATGTTGTATCCGATTCCGCCGCTCCATCCGGTTTTTAAAGTATCTCTGAGCCCGCCCGGCATATATGGAAATGACAATCCACCTTGCACCGTTACCTCATGTTTTGATGATTCACCTATCTCGATAGATTGAGCACTATCAACCTGCGATAGGGAGAGTGACGAGACAGCGAGGAGAATGACGAATAACGATAATGATCGTTTCATATTATTTGCCTCACAATATTTTTATTAAGTACCAAGATTTGGCGGTGGATATACAATGGTAGGATTATACAAAGATTTTTTTGGAATATCAAGGGCATAGCAAAAAGAGAACGCAGATGACACAGAAAAAGCACACGATTAGCACAGATTGCTTATCTGTGTAAATCTGTTACATCTGTGTTATCTGTGTTCCATCACTAGGGATTTAATCCTCCAAAATCTACACATTTTGCTGTATAAAAGGTTATACGGATGTAACAAGCTTTAACTTTCCTTTAATAATGAATATTGCTACATTTCTTATAGCTTTTCATAAACAGGCTTTTCCATATAAAAAAGCTAATCCATTAGTGATTGGGAAGACTGATGAGGATATGAAATACCTTGCCTATATTATTCTGTTTTTTTTGATAGTTGCATATCTATCTAGTTGTGCTGTGGTACATGAATCATCTCCAAAACAATCAGCAGTACCAGACACAACCAAAGCCGATTCATTAAGTACTGCTAAGAATAAAGATAAGGAGATAGGTTCTGTTGTTATTATATTTTTATTTATGGTATTGGTAATAATAAAAATCCAATTATATCATTAAAAAGAAAATATTTTCTGAATAGAGAATCATGTCAAGGGGATTGGTGTGAAACAAATAGTTAATGCAGATAAGGGAGGAATATTAATGATTAAAACATGCTTTTTATTTATTGTTATCTTATCAGCATTATTAATGTCATGTTCCTCCAAAAATCCAAAAATCACCATGGATGAAGCTTATAAGATATGTAGAAATCAATATAAATATTTTGCAGAACAGCGAGAATCTCAGATAACGCTTAAGATGAATCCATCTCATCCCATATCACTAGATTCATTTAGAATTGGAGCTGTAAAAACTATTTGGATAAACGATTCTTTACGTTTCTTGGAAAGGGCTGAGAAATATTTAAAAAATAAAATGTTTTGGAAATGTCTCTGCCGGTTGGAAGATGAAATAGATACAGAACATGAAATATATATTGATGCGAATTCAGGTGAAGTCCTTTATGTTGATGGTATGTGGGCAGAAAGGTGGTGTCATCAACCAGATGAAAAGAAAGAATAATTGAAATATTGGAGGTACTTACCAATAGAGAATCATATGAACCATAATGAATTGATTACCCTCCTGCTAATCACTGTGTTTCTTCTATCTGGTTGCACTGATAAAAAAGGTGGGAGTAATACTAAATTAAATTACTTTCAAATTGAAAATAGAACCAATTTGGAAAAAGAGTTCATAGGTATTAAATGGGGAGCATCTAAAGATGAATTGATTAGAATAATGAAAGAGAGGGGAGTTGATAGTCTAAAATACCCTATGGAAATTGATAGTTTGAAATTATATGATAGAATTAAAATTTTGGGTGGTTCATATGACAGTATAAATGTAAAAGATTGGATATTTCTTTTCAATATTAATAGATTTTCTGGAGTGATAATTAATTATCATGAAAAATATGATTCTCTATATGACTTCCTATATTTTACACATATATCAAGGTTATATGGGCCATCAACAAGCCATATTAATGGAACCAATACCGAATGTTATTGTAAGTACATTATAAATTCCATATTCATGGGCTATACTTGTCAATTGGATAGAGTAAGTTTAGCTATTCATAACCGAGATATAGAAAAACCTTGAATAATGGAAATTCAAAAAAGATAGTAGTAATAGGGGAGTAAAAAATTGATACAAATAATGAGATATAACTTAAATACTGATTCATAATCTCCAACCACCCTGCAAACTATTTCCCAGTTTATTACAGTCCATTAACTTAGAATACTTACCTTTTTTTAATATTCAAGTCAGTTGTTTAATTTTATTTTGGCAGATACTCACGATTATCTTTAAACCGTTGAAACGGTTAAGCAGGGTTTACGGTTATCCATAGCCCCCGGCTTAAGCCGGGGGCTATGGATAACCTTCTACTAAGGGTAACTTCGGCTTGACAAAGATGACTTTCTCCCGCTCTAAAGTGACCGCTCCGCGGGCAATACCTTTCGGTTTACGTACGTATTTCCGCTCACAGTAAGCGACGGGAACCGTAGACGCATTCCGCATTTTACTGTAATAAGCCGCGATGCCCGCCGCCAGATACACAATCTCTCTGGGTACATTCTCACCTTTTTTTATCTTAAGTACTGTATGTGAGCCGCTCGCGCCGCGGACATGAAACCAGAGGTCGTGCGGCGCTGTGTGTTTCATCGTCAGGAGATCGTTGCTGGCACTGCTCTTGCCAACCCATACTTCGTAACCGT
>CAYGXH010000368.1:0-3550 GCA_964353675.1 uncultured Chlorobiaceae bacterium | reverse complement strand
CACCGGTGGGAGCAGCCGCGGTCTGCGGAACGTTTATGTGTACGACCGCCTGAGCGGTGCCGTCGAGGCAGCGGGCGTGGATTCACGTGGAGTGCGCGCGCGTGATGAGTGCATTGTTCACGCCATCAATGCAGACGGACGATGTATTGTCTTCTCGTCGGAAGCCAATAACTTGGTGGTTCGCGACACAAACCGGACGACAGACGTATTTGTCCACGAGCGCGGAGCGAGCGTGCAGGTGGATTATCCCTCCGAGGCGGGGGTCACGCTGGAGCGAGATGAATCCTGTATGGTGCAGTGGCAGTGGAACGGGCCAATCGAGCGCGTGAAGATCGAGCTGTGCAGCAACAGCCACGACCGGCGCTGGGTCCTCGCCTCCTCGACGCCCAATCGAGGCGCGTGGCGCTGGCGCGTCGGCGCGGGGGAGTTCAAGCCTGGCGCGGGCTATCCCGATGGCAACGACTACCGTATCTGTCAGCGGCACAATTCAAGGCCTGATGTGCGGGCGCCGATGGCGCCTATCGTCATTCTCGATTTATCTGCCAGAATAAACGACAACGTCCCAGCAAAATACAGGGGAATGGATCGGCTGGAAGCGAGAAAAGCCATAGTGAGGGATCTTGAGGAGTCCGGCCTCCTTATAAAAGCGGAACCATATACACACAATGTCAGCAGATGTTACCGCTGTGATACGATTATCGAGCCGTACCTGTCCGACCAGTGGTTTGTGAGGATGAAACCACTCGCCGAGAATGCTCTCAAGGTTGTACTCGACGGGAAAATAAGGTTTTACCCCGAACGCTGGGTGAAGACGTACGAGCACTGGATGCTGAACATCAGAGACTGGTGCATATCCCGCCAGCTCTGGTGGGGTCATCGCATTCCAGTGTGGTACTGCAAAGATATCAAAACGGAAAAGTGCGCCGAACCGATCGTTGCCAAAGGGGATTTACAAAAGTGCCCTCATTGCGGATCGAGCAATCTGCGGCAGGATGAGGATGTTCTCGATACCTGGTTTTCTTCCTGGTTGTGGCCCTTTTCGACACTCGGTTGGCCGCACGATAATCGGGAACTGAGATACTTTTATCCCACAGACACGATGGTGACCGGGCCCGATATCATCTTCTTCTGGGTCGCCCGCATGATCATGGCAGGATTGGATGTAATGCCGGGGATACCTCTGCCTGATGGCTCTCCCCGCCTCCGGGACGAAGATCTCATACCGTTCAAGGATGTCTACTTCACAAGCATCATCCGCGACATTAAAGGACGGAAGATGAGCAAGTCACTCGGAAATTCGCCTGATCCGCTCGACGTTATATCAGAATATGGAGCCGATGCTCTCCGCTTCACTATCCTTTATCTCGCGCCGCACGGTCAGGATGTTCTCTATTCAAATGAGAAATGCGAAATCGGTCGGAACTTTGCAAATAAGGTATGGAACGCGGGCAGGTTTCTCCTTATGAACAAAGAACAGCTTCAGGAGGAGCAGGGCACTCGCGCATCACAAACATATTTTTCAGCAAAAGAAATATCCAATGACTTTCTTGACCTTGCAGACCGTTGGATTATTTCTCGTCTCCATTCATCTATTGCTGATCTGACGGAAGCTCTCGATCATTTCGAAATCGATCAGGCAACTAAAATATTATACGATTTCATCTGGCATGATTACTGCGATTGGTATGTGGAAATGATCAAAGGACGGCTCTACGGTGGTGAATCGGAAGAAATCAAAACGGTTGTACTCAGCCGTGCAATCGCAATCTACGAACGCTCCCTGAAGATGCTTCACCCTTTCATGCCTTTCGTTACTGAAGAACTCTGGCAGCATCTTGCAGAACGGAAACCGAAAGAATCAATAATGGCATCTCACTTCCCTGCTATTGAGAGAGATCGGATCGATAAGAATACCGAATATGAGATGACATTTGTTCAAAATACCATCAACAGTATCAGAAACATCCGCGGGGAGCTCTCGGTCCCTCCTTCTAAAGATGTCGAACTCATCCTCAATTTTGAAAATAACCGGAACGAAGCCGTACTCATGAAGTACCAGAGTTATTTCCAACGTCTCGCACGAGTGGTGGCTATGCACGCACTCCGTGGAAAAACGAAACCGCGCCACTCTGCATCTGCGGTCGTGGATGGCGGTGAAATTTTCATACCATTAGAGGGCATTATTGACATCGAAGCTGAACGCACACGACTTCAAAAGGAGATCAACCACGCTCAATCAATGATAGAAACGACAGAAATGAAACTCTCCAACGAAAATTTCCGTAAGAGAGCACCCCAGGACATCGTAATCAAAGAGGAGGAAAAGCTGATGAATTTTGAAAGTATTCTGAAGCAGCTTCAAAAAAATATTGCAAATTTGGAAGATTAAAATTCTATAGTGAACCTATCATGAAAAAAAATGCCGTAATAACTGCCGCAATCATCGTGATTGCAACGCTCATGTCAATGCAATTCCTCGAACAATTACTCATCTCAATCGATTCCAGGGAGACCCGCAACGAAATAGTCGCCCAGAACACCCGATGGCTGAACGCATTGAGGGATAATGATATCGACACCCTCGTCGGATTGTATACAGATGATGCTTCGTTACTCCCGCCTAATGATACCATGAAACGGGGGAGGTCTGCAATCCGACTCTATTTCCAAACGTTACCACGGTCGTGCATAAAAGTACTCGATGCAAGCATGATTTCCGACGAAATCACAACAAACAACTCCACGATTTACGAAATCGGTGAATATACCATTACGATAAAACCCGTCGACTCCGACGCAAGTAGAACCGATAAGGGTAAATACCTCACAATCTGGAAATATCAGTCCGACGGATCGTTGAGGATGTACGCAGAATGCTGGAATAGCGACACACCTGCAGAGAAAACAGAAGGATATCCGAACCTATATAACTCCATGGAATAGCGCAGGAATTGACCTGCATCACCCGTTTTTTTGTCTGTAAGCCCTCTTTCAACACATTTGCTTTTCGCGTTTTCTCTCACCATTCATGTTATTTTTTTTAATCCCCAACAGTAATTTATTGCAGATCCGTTAGCAGGCATTTAATTACAGTCTTATTCCACAGTCGGATCATGTGATGTAAACCACTTCCAGTGATACGTTTAACACTTCAATCGCAAAAAAACATGCATACTTAAGAAAAACGAATCACGGAACATTAACAAATGAGGGAAAAAATGAAGAGGTTAATACTTGTTATATGCTGCATCATCGGGATCATGGGCAGTGGATATCCCCAGGATGATTCATACGTTCGTTTTACGGCCACCACGACACAGGTATCACTCCTGGTTTCAGTCGCTTCCGGAGCTACGTATGAAAACCTGGAACCGGGGATGTCTTATAGAACGGTTGCGGTTGTAGACCCATCTAGTATAAACATCACCCAGTTTAACGGCGAGGAAATATTTAATCCGGCTCAGATAGAAATCGAAGGCGCACCTAACGCACAGATTATCGTAACGGTTTTACTCCCTTCACGTCTTCAGCCTTATGATGCAAATATTGG
>CAYGXH010000367.1:0-3552 GCA_964353675.1 uncultured Chlorobiaceae bacterium | reverse complement strand
GCGCCCGTAGTAAGGTGTGTGGAAGTAGAACATTACACCGATGACCGGAAATTTCGTTTCACGCACCCAGCGCAGGAATGGCTCTATGCCCTTTGCCGTATCGCGATCAATCACGTAAATGATAACAACTTTGGGGTGTGAACCCGCACGGACAATATGCTCAACCTGCTGAAAGTGATCCCCGCGCCGGCTTTCGAAGATACCGGGCAATCCATCCATGCTAACCCAGATGAGATCAGCCGATGGCTCAAGTCCAAGCAAACCGTTAGTATAGATATGTACGTGAAAGAAGCCGATGCGCTTTGCCTCAACAACCGCGTCTCCGAGTTTGTAGTCTCCGTCGCGCCACAGCATCGGTTCCCCACCGCTAAAATACGCCTCACGGAATCCGCGGGCCCGGGCGTTTTGCATCGCGGCAACAACCTGATCCCAAGTCATATCAGGCCGACCGGTGTTGGAAACGTGGCAGCCACGGCAAGCAAGGTTGCAGCGGTCGGTCAAGGCAATGCCGTATATTAGTGGCTCCTGGTGTCGTAACATAAGAAAACGCCACGAGTACATTGTATAGAAACTAATTCTCGTCAACAGGGTACTTTGCCCCATATGAATATATGCTCGCTTCTCGTCTTTAAGAATGTTTTGTCATTTCATTTACTATCGTATATAGTACAAAACGATCAAGCTCTGTATCATGGGCTTGTACCCAACTCCCTTTCCATCTTCGCCAAGCCTCTTAAAGATTTTGTAATGCGATATGGTCTTACCTATCATTTTTCCCCTTGATATGAAAGGTAGAATGTAGTCGGTATTTTACCGAAAATCAAATGAAGGTTAAATAATTGTATTAGACTGGGAGCGGGAAGTCCAACATAAAGGCACTCCCCCCTTTTGCGGGGGCTCGCATGTCAAATCCGTTGAGAAATTGAATTTCGTTTAGCTCGCCCTCGCTTCGGGGACTGCTTGGTCCTGGATTGAATTAATCATCATGAAAGGATCTTCTATGCAAACCGCAAAGTTCATCTACAACTTCTTTCGTTTCACCGGTCCAGATGAAGACCGAAAGACAGAGTTTGTACGGGATTATCGGATAGCAGATGGTATTCGTAGTCTCGTAGATCAAAAGGAGGATGTAATAAGACTTGCTACTGAGAAAGTAGTAAGCTGGGCAGTATCCAAAGGTATCACGCTCAATATCAAACCACCGTATCCATCTTAGGTAGACCCGTGTCCTAAGCGATGGCGCAATTCCTGGAGTGCCTCGTCAACACTCGACGCAAAGTAGAGCTGCAACACGTCGAGCATCATTGAACTCTTGAAAAAATCGTAGAGCGACTTGTGCGTCTCTCCTCGCGCCACAATGGAGCATGGCCGCGGCTTTTTTCCCGTGCGATCCAGGGACGCCTCGAACAGCCCACTGACGTCATCGCCGTAGAGGTAGTGGTACTCGAGCAAGTTTATCACGACGCCGGTAACCGGACAAGTCGAGAGGGTGTCTTGGATAAACTGGGCCATCAGGCCTCTGTGAGTCCATTCATGCGTCCCCCGAAATGTGATCTCGACGATGTCACCTTTTACCGATCTATCGAGTATGCGCGATCCGCTGACCAACTCGCTCATAGTTCTGCCTAACTTTGATTATCCTGTAATGAGTCTAAATAACATTACTGACCTGCCGTAATAATGTAATACTTTTGTGAACCTATGATTCCCATTTCAGTGAACAAAAGTCTTAAGCTGAGTTACCGAACGTTGGCTTTTTATATCTTGAATAAATCTGTGCGTCGTTATTTTGCCTGTTATGTGTTCGCTGGCGGCGGCTCATAAGCCATACTCTCGATTGAATCTGTTTACTACATCCAAGAGGTCCTCGGGCAAAAGGTCAACAACCTTTGTTGCTATCTCAACCGGAATAGTCTTGTAATATGCTTGGGCAATGCCGCCAGCAATACATGCCAAAGTATCGCTGTCCCCTCCGAGTGAAACCGCATTTCGAACAGCCTCTTCGTAGGTGCCGGACTCAAGAAAGGCAATGATTGCCTCCGGAACCGTTCCCTGACAAGATTCATCGAACTCATAAGTTTGTCTGATCTCGGCAAGGCCACGATTGAGGTCATAGTTGAACCGCTCACTAATTTCGGTCCGGATACGCTCTTTGTTCCACGACTTGCGAGCGAAAAGAACGGCAAGTGCAGTAGCCTGTGCTCCTTTAATGCCCTCAGGATGGTTGTGCGAGACTTCTGCGCTGCGTTTTGCCTCTGCCAGCAAAGTGTCAATGTCATCAATAGCGAAACCCAGGGGACTAGCGCGCATTGCAGAGCCATTTCCCCAACTGTTGTATGGGCGGACATCTTCCTCGAATAACCAACGAATGAAATGACTTCCATAGCCGGCATTAGGATATTTGCGTCCGAAGAGTTTCATGGAAGCCGCGTAGTCAACGTTCTCCAAAAGAGAATGTGCTATGGCGATGGTCATGACGGTGTCATCGGTGAATCGACAGTGCTTTGGAAATAAAGGGAACTCCGTCGTCTTGATCTGATGGTATTCATAGACAGAGCCTATGACATCTCCTGCTATTGCACCGAGCATGATTCGTTTCCTTTCAGCAGGACGTCTGATGCCGCCGCCAATGGGGCATAACATCCGGCAAAATAATGCAATAATTGTGTGAACTTATAATTCCCATTTCAGGGAACAAAAGTATTGAGCGTGTATTCACCATGACATTTGCAGCGTCATTGTTTGATGTGTTAGGCGAAGCGGCAATCATAGTACATAGGAGAAATCTCAACTTTGGTACGATGCAATAGCTTCCTCGAGTGCAAAACGGATTGGGGTGTAGCTGATACCGAGTTCCCGTTCTACTTTGCTGCCATCGACTCTAAAACCCTCTCGCATCACCTTAATCTGACCTATAGACATTCCCCACGGAGGCTGCTTCTTGATAATGTTCGCGAGTCCAGTTAAGAGCACAGCGTTAAACATTGTAATCGAATCAGGGAGACGCAATTTTGGCAATGGAACTCCCGATATCTCACTGACCATTTGATTGATCTCTCCAAAAGACATCTGGTGTTTACCGACCAAATATTTCTCACGAATATTATCCTGCTTCTCTGCTGCCCGGACGATCACCTCAGCCACATCCTTCACATGCACAAAAGTAATGATAGCATCGTTTAAGACAGTTGCCGGCAAGCGCCGTTGGATTAGGTCTACAATGTATTTGCCTGTGGCGTTCGGATCTCCATGACCCACCACTGCGGTTGGATACACGACAACCACCGGGAGACTCTTGTTCTTGCAGAGATCCCACACAATTAGATCACCCTCGTACTTCGTTCGGAAATACTCGCAGAAGTGAATGGGGCCTATCTTGCTTTCCTCTGTGAATGGGCAATCTACGGGTTTGCCGTAAATCCCCGCTGTGCTCACATGCACGACCTTGGAGATTTTGGTCTCCAAAGCACACTCCATAACATTGCGGGTGCCGTCGACATTTATATCCTTGAAGATCCGATTATTTGGTTCCCAGAATGAGTAGAGGCCCGC
>CAYGXH010000366.1:0-3568 GCA_964353675.1 uncultured Chlorobiaceae bacterium | reverse complement strand
TGTATTTAAAAGCCATTCTCGCTCGATTTTCAAGTACTTTATAAGGGACTTGGGATTAAAATACTAAAAAATAGAATATTTAACAATACTTTGCCTACTCTTTCCAGATATAGTCAAAGAGCAAATAGGAAATTGCAGTAATCGCTATGCCGTACGAAATCAATACCTGAAACTCATCCATTGCTTCACTGAATCCGACACCTTCTACCGCAAGTTTCGTTGCGTTGATTAGTGTCAGAAGCAAAGGTAGTAATATTGGAAATGCTAAAACCGGATAAAGGGTTCCTTTTGTACTTGCCTTTGCTACGATGGCCGCTATGATGGTTGATGCGCTGGCGAGGCCGAAGGTACCCAGGACTATCGCGGTTATGAATACCGAATAATTACCTATTGAAAATCCGGGGATAAGCAGAAGGTAAAGAACAAGTGTAAAAACGTTGAGCACGCTCAGAAGGAGGAAATTGTAGAGGAATTTACCGAAATAGATCGTAAGCGGCCGTGCAATCAGATGCAGCGTCATTACTGTCCCGCGTTCTTCTTCTGTTACAAAGGTACGAGAGAGGCCCGACATCGATGAAAAGAAAATAATGATCCATAGGATTCCGGAAAGAATTTCACGGGAAACGCTTTCACTGCCGATGGCAAAAAGTATTACCGAGAGCGTAGTTACAACGAACATAAGAAGCGCGTTGAGCGCATACCGCGTACGGAGTTCCGAATGAACCTCTTTTTGCAGGATGCCCATCGTTGACGAGAAGGAGGAAAAGATACTCATCGGTTCTCGCCTCCACCGAGCTGCTTGTTCAGGTCAATCGTCTGCTGACACAGCTCTGTATCGTGTTTTTCGTTTGTTGCAATGATGAGTATACCTTTTTGCTTTTGCTGACCGATGATCTCCCGGACTGTTGCGACTCCTTCATCATCCAGATTGGAAGCAGGCTCATCGAGCAGCAGTACCGGGGGTTCATGAAGAAGCGCAAAGGCATATTTCAGACGCTGTTTCATTCCCGAAGAATAGGTACGGACAAAATCATTGCGTCGGTCAAATAAATTCACTCTCCGAAGTAATGCCGTCATCGCTTCATCGGGAGTCCTGATGCCGCGAATTCTTCTTAAAAGCCGGAGATTCTCCAATGCCGTAAATTCATCGTAAAGCTGGAGATATGGTGCGACAAAACCCACCAGGGTAAACCATTCTGATGCCGTTATATTCTTATCCTCGAGAGTCAGAGAAATCTCTCCTCTAGTGGGAGATAACACGCCGGCAATAATCTTCAATAGGGTCGACTTCCCTGAACCGTTTCTGCCGGTTATTGCGAGGGATTCTTTTTCACGGAGACAAAAATTTATATTAGAAAATATTTTCCTACGGTTATACCTTTTTTCAATTCCGTCCGCTGTTATCGATACACTCATAGGTCAATCCCTGATTACGGCAAACTTACCCGTGTATCGGATTCCGTCTACCGAAATCACATAAATATATATGCCGCTCGGCAGCGTATTACCGTCTGTACTCTTTCCATCCCACCGTATCACCGGTTCGAAAGAAACTGACTCTATGGGTACTTCCCGCGACTGTAATCGATCCATACCCACGGTATAAACCGACAAAGCTGCGCTTGAGCTTTTTACAGGAGGCAGGCGAAAATTCACTAACGCATTCCCGCGGTAGGGATTTGGATATACGACAACATCGTTTACGAGTGTTGGAATCGTTTCCTGTATTGTCCAGTTCTCTCTGTCGGAGACAATCAAACTGACATAAATACCGTTCGAGAGCTTCCTATACGAATCGTCGCCAGCCGGCGCCATTTCATATATGAAGGTGAACAGTGAGGAAGAATAGGCATCCCGTGTATTGATATTCATGACAGTCACGACCATCCTTACATCCTGATCGCAGGTGTCTTGAGGGCTCTGAACAACGCATACAGGTTGGTACACAGAGCTAATCGCATCGATTGTATCTGTGAAGGCACGCGGTGTTTGTGAGTATACGATGAGAGGTTGTTGTGCAATTACGGGATAGTGCCGGCCCTCACTGTAGTATTTTACTGTGTCGGCCTCGTTTCCCGTATTGAGGTTCCACAATGTCCATTCCACGAATGCCGACCGGAATGAGCTCCCCTTTTCGAGGAGAGAATGATCGAGCGCGGTAATCGCATTTTCAGACCTCAGGTTATTCCACACAGATAACATGACATTACGGTCGTATTTCTTTTCAATGAACTTCCCCCAGATAGCACGGCTGTATTCAATGCTTCCGTCGGCACGGACAAAACCCGCATCCGGATAAGCAAAGTGGGATCGGCGGAGCGGACTGTTAGAAAGATACTGGTAATAATCGTTTATATCGTTGAAAAGCACATCCTCCATCCATGTGGATGTGATTTCGTAAAAAAACATATCGGAACCCCGTATTCCGTAACTGCCTATTTGTATGGCATGATGCAGTTCGTGCGCGAGGGTCACCTTCAATCCTGCTATGCCGGAACTCTGCACAAATCCGAAGTAATCATTATCAATTCTGATGAATGATGTATACCTCGGTGGATAATAATTCCCTATCCGATCAGTATCGAGGTCAAATGTAGTCTCGCCGTAAAGATTACTCCCAAGCTCCTCAATTGAAATAACGTACTGAGAATTTCCATATTGAAAAGGGGGATGCTCGTATCCGAGGGTATCGATCATGAAAGTCCACACATAATTGAGATATTTCCCTACCGAATCAACATACGCGCGTGAAGAATTGGGAATTCTCTCGAGATTTTCGTCCAAAAGAGCGGGTTCGTTTATACCGGTTGTGTCGTAGAGAATCCTGAAGCTGCCGATAATTGTATCCCTCTGAGCCGATCTTATTGCCTGCAGATCTCTGAGCCGTTCTTTCTGCTCCAGTGAAAAATTATTCCATTGTTCAGCCATCTGCGCCGAAATCCAGAAACCGCACTTATGATCGTCATGGATGAGCCCTGTAATGCTATTTTCTTCGGCATACTGTGTAAGTATCCGTATCGCTTCGCTCCGATTTTGTTCCCACACGGATTGAATAACGAAATCCTGTGACCGTGCATTCAAAACCATCATCAAACAGGTCGTTACAACGGAAATTATGAAATGTGATTTCCAAATCATTAATTTTCTACCGATCGCGGAGTGAAAATATGTTCAACGTGCATTTCAGACTGTCAGTCATGATTACTTCCGGATAGCCGTCATTATCGACATCGCTGATGTCAAATCCACCCCATCGTGCGGTGCCGGCAAGGTTCACAGGCGTGGAAAACCGACCACTCCCGTTCCCCAAATACGCATCGAGGGATCTGCGCATGCGATTATTAATGACAATATCACGGTTGCCGTTTTTGTCGATATCGGTTATCTTCAAATCCCGGGAGGATCCTACATCTACATCTTTAATGACGTGAATGGCCGATGATTCAGGGGATTCGTTATCGCTCCCGAGATAAATGAATAAACCGCTTACGCTGTCTTCCCTGAAAATTATACAATCCGAACGACCGTCATTGTTGAGGTCGTTGTTCCACATCAATATCGATACGGG
>CAYGXH010000365.1:0-3595 GCA_964353675.1 uncultured Chlorobiaceae bacterium | reverse complement strand
AAGGAGACCCTCATCGGATGTAAGATAGGCGTCAATAACCGGCTTCCCGCAAGCTACTTCGTGTCGATCGCGTACGATTGCTGGGCGTTCCGCCGACTCGGCGTTGTCATAGATGTGAAGACTGGAGCTATTAAACATTGGCTCTACAAAGACGATACACCGGCCATGCGCATGGCGAAGGAGACTCAACTGCCGCTCACAGGAAGAGAAATTTCACTCACGACACCGCTTTCGGAAGAACAGATACGCGGTCTGAAGGTCGGAGATGTCGTCCTTCTCAACGGATTGATGTATACCGGACGCGATTCTCTCCATCACCATCTCCTCACGCACGATTCACCGGTCAACCTTAAGGGAGGTATCATTTACCACTGCGGGCCGGTTGCACTGAAGAAGGGTGAGAAGTGGTTTATGAATGCGGCCGGGCCGACGACAAGCAGTCGCGAGGAACCGTACCAGGCAGACGTCATCAGGAAATTCGGTTTACGCGGTGTTATAGGAAAGGGTGGTATGGGCGCAAAAACTCTAGCTGCACTGAAAGAGTGCGGCGCCGTATACTTTAACGCTATCGGGGGTGCCGCTCAATACTACACAAAGTGCATTACCGATGTTCCTGGTGTCGACTTTTTAGAATTTGGCGTGCCGGAGGCGATGTGGCATTTGCGCGTGAAAGATTTTCCTGTCATAGTAACAATGGATGCGCATGGAAACAGTCTGCATGCGGATGTGGAAAAAGCATCGGCGAAGGAACTTGCTAAATTTGCAGAACCGGTAAAGCTGTGAGAGCAGAGAGCTTAGAGAAAACTTTAAAGAATTATGTACAAATAATTAATGATGATCAACTATCGATAAACTTCTTTCCTTGTTTTACCTCTCCCCCTGAATCCCCCTCTCCACAAGTGGAGAGGGGGACAGCGGGTGAGGGGGTGAGGTTAGAACACTAATGACAATTGACATTATATAAGAGTCCATCCATGAAAAAAATAATCATTTTCTCTCTTTGTTTATTATTCTTTCCTTTTGTGGGATGCCAAAAAGACACCGTTGCTCCCGAAATCACGATAACCGAGGATGACGCAGCAGATATATTGGGGAGCGCTTTAGCGTCTTCAGCGAAAGGTTTGGTCTGGCAAATGGGTATCGGGAGCGAACTTGCCGACAGCGGAGAAATCCCGTCGTTGCAGAAAATAAGCGCTGCCCCGATTGAGACTACCGTAACAAAGCAGGGATCATTCGGCGGCTATAGCTACCAGTACACGGCGCGGTACCGGTATGAATTCTCACTCCTTAGAGATAGTCTGAGCTTTCAATACTGGTTGAAGGGTACATATAGCACTCCGCGTATCTCCGCAGACGACAGCGCATGGGCAGACCTCAGAATAACCGAGTTCCTTGGTCGTGATTCGTGTATGATTAACGGGACCTACAACAGACTTGGTATCCATACACTGAAGATTCGTGAACAGAAGCAATTCACAAGCCAGATAACCGCCACATTAGCGAATATCGTTTTCGATAAAGTAACGAGAAGGGCCATGTATGGAACGATAACACTAAATGTGAGTGGTGAGAGTTCCACCGGAAATGCGTTTTCGTACAGCGGTGTACTGGCGATATATGGGAATGTGCCGGCATCTCTGATTCTCGACGATGTCATGTACGAGGTGGACCTCATCACTGGCAATGCCACCTGGATTGAAGATGATGATCCTGGAATGTAATCTTTCAAATTATAATACGAATATTCCGACTCATATGATTTCAGAAGCATCGAAAGGTAAATTTATGGTAAAAAATGCTGCGGCAATAATAGCGATTATCGCAATTGTTATGTTTCTCGGCGGATGTAGTCAGCAGAAAACAGTGACGAGGATTGATCCGTCATCCACGACAGACCTCAGCGGTGAGTGGAATGATACCGATTCAAGGCTTGTTGCGAATGAAATGATTGGAAATGTTCTGTCTGAAGCATGGTTGGGTGAATTTGAAGCTGCGAAGAAGAAAAATCCTACGGTAATTGTGGGAACGATTAAAAACCGCACGAGTGAACACATCCAGACGATCACGTTTGTGAAAGACCTTGAGAAAGCTCTGATCAACTCAGGGAAAATTGATTTTGTGGCGAGCAAGGAAGAACGTGAGGAAGTCCGCGATGAACGTCAGGATCAGCAGGACAATGCCTCAGAAGAATCGGTCAAGAAATTCCGCGAAGAAACGGGCGCCGATTTTATGCTGAGGGGTGATATAGCGACGATCATCGACCAGGCAGACGGAGACAAAGTGAAGTACTACCAGGTTAATCTTGAACTCATCAATATGGAAACAAACAAGAAAGTGTGGATAGGGGACAAGAAAATCAAGAAACTGATCTCGCAGAGCGGGACAAAATTTTAGTATCCCTCCCCTCGTCATATAGACATGGGTTGCGGTAAAATTATCAAGACAACACTGCGGTGGACAGTCGCGGCGTTGTCTTTTTTTCTTGTATCGTGTGCCGGAACGGACACATTCTACCGGAAGGTGGAAGAGAGCATCTCCGGGCAGAACTACAAAGATGCAGTCGAAGAAATCGACCGAAATTCTGATGCTTACGGTGATAAAAACAGTGTCCTCTATAATCTGGATAAAGGCATCGCTTTTCACTACGGCGGGGAGTATGATTCCAGTAACGGATATTTACTGAGCGCGGAGAGGATTATTGAAGATCTCTATACAAAAAGTATCTCCGGGCAGGCGCTTTCACTTCTCCTGAATGATAATATCCTGCCATACGAAGGAGAGGATTTTGAAAAAGTATTCTTGAACGTGATTCTCGCTCTTAACTTTGCCCGGAAGGGCATGACGGAGGATGCGCTTGTCGAAGCCAGAAAGGTCGATCTGAAACTGAGGGAGTATGCGAGAAAGTATGAAGAGAAAAACCGTTACAAGGAGGATGCATTTATCCGCTATATTGCCGGCGTCCTCTATGAGAATGACGGCGAGGTGAATGACGCCTTCATTTCATATAAAAAATCTCATGAAGCTTACACTTCCTATTCAACGGAATACGGTACGATTGCCCCCTCGTTCCTCCTCAATGATTTAGTGAGAACTGCAACTCAGCTTTCATTCACAGAAGATGTCGAACGTTATCTTTCATTGGGTGGTGCCCAATATCTGAATAATAAAAATAATGTGGGGAGTGTAGTCATCCTGGTATATACAGGAATGGGTCCGATAAAAAACGAAGTGAGAGCTGGGGTAAGTATTCCTGATTCAAGCGGTACGCTTCACACATTTCAAATTGCCTTGCCGAAATTCCAACCGAGGTACAGCGGGCGGATTACATATGAGGTTTCCGTTACTTCGGAGTCCGACTCATTGCTTCAGACTACCGAAGTTGCCGAGGATATCACAGCAATAGCAGGAAAGACGCTTGATGATCGTCTTGCGCTTGTTTATTTGAAAAGCGGCGGTCGCGCATTGCTGAAGTTCCTTGCAGCGGAAAAATTGAAGCATGAGATGAAGAAGGGTAAAAAGGGAGAGGCAACGAATTTCCTCGGAAGTCTTGCCATTGATCTTGTTGTTGGCGCGACAGAAAAAGCAGACGTGCGAT
>CAYGXH010000364.1:0-3602 GCA_964353675.1 uncultured Chlorobiaceae bacterium | reverse complement strand
ATAAGGTAAAATTGAATTATACAATTCACATTCAGGCGATATATAAGGATTAATCCAGTTATTGACATACACGCCTTTTCGTTTAAGCGTATTTATAAATGAAACTGGATCGGGAAAACGGTTTTTATCCCATTCGTATGTGCATGGATAGGATTTGCTCTGCCAACCCGGTTCTAATCCGATGACCGTTAAAGGGAATTGATGTTCAGCAAATTGTTTTACTTCATCTAAGACTTGCTGCGAATTATATAACGCAGGTGTGCGATGCCAGAAACCAAGGCCCCATTTAGGCGGCAGACATCCGCCGCCGTTATAAAGATTATATCGGCGGACTACATCAAGCATCGATGGTCCTCCGAATACCAGAACTTCGGTACCTTCGGTTGGAATCAGGATTTCAATATTGTCAGAATATGGGTTCGCTTCCCATTCAGGATCTGTGTTCCGATCACGAACAACCGGCGGATTTTTACTGTTTTTTTCTACTCCAGTGCCAATCCAGATGTCAATATACCGCGCCGAATTTATCAATACGCCATATCCTTTGGATGAAATATAAAAAGGAACTGGTGCATGTGTACGGCCATTATCTACTCCGCCATAATGGTCCACATGCAGGCGCATGATACGCCCTCTTTGTTCGACAGTTTTAAAATTGAGACCAAGACCATAAATCTTTTCCTGCTTTTCTAAGGGAAAACGCAGATATGTTTTCCCTTCAACTATAGTTGCTTTAATTTCACTTTCAGTCAATGGGAAAGTAACCGGCGGCATCTCTTTGAGCACATTTGATTTGGGTTCAACATCAACAATCTTGTAGAAATTAAGCTGATCAGGTTTTCCGATTACAGCTTTCCATACTCCCGGAACGGTCTCCGACCAAATAGGCTCTATGAGTGTTTGTGCTCTTGAGTTAATTGTTAAAGCAAACATCAGATATAGGAATAATAACTTCATGTGCTAAACCTAATTTTTATTTTATTAGTTTGATATTTACTTTACCATCCTAGGAGTGAATGTAAATTTTACTTTTCCTTTGTAGAGCCCTGCTAATATAATATCACGCTGGTAGTTGCCCTACTTGTATAACTCGATATCTTTCAATAGGAATTTTTATCGAATGACACCTGGCCCGAATCGAACTTCGAGAACATCTTCCTCGATAACTACAGTTAATGTGGTGAATAATACCAGACAAATTCCAAGGATAATCAGAACTGCAAATGCATTCTAATTGAAACCATAAACAGTCATGAAAAATGTAATAAAAAACAGTCCAATAGCTAATGCTATTATAAAAAAGTAGCCAATTTGTTTGTGCTGATAGTGTTTAATCATATTTTCTTCCTCTATAAGGTGATGGTGTATAACGTTCGTCTGCGGTAAAAATGCAATCCGCCTCTGGGGGATTGAACTTTACCCGACTCCGGCAGGTGCAATGGCATATGTTGGTTATTTATTGGTCGATAATATCTGTGTGTCATATTAACAGTTGTCATGTATTCGTGCCGTCAATACCGAGCATGCATAGATGGTCGCATGAATATCCCACTATGATATATTTATTATGAGTGAATCAATTGGTTATTTTACATTTTTGTTTGTTGATGTCTGCCGCAAGTAAGCACTTAATAATTTACCCCGTAATAATTCTTCCGCCACCATTTGCAGTAAAGAGCCGGATCATTATAATTCTGACCGCTGGATTCGACCAGGTAAGCCTTTGCTGTGGCCTGTTCAATCGAATCGCCGATAAAATAGACACCTATCGCATTGAGGAATACAATTTGCGTCCACATACTATCCAGATACCGATTCCACTCGTCACGGGACATTGTCGGCGATCCAACCCTTGGGTCAAAACCGAGATAAATGAGATCATCAATCCTTTTAAAGAACTCTTGGGTCCCAAGCGCTTCAGAGCTTTTATTCGAAATTTGTTTCTTAAAATTCTCCGATCGCAGGCGCTCCAGACCATCAAATGGATTTTTCAAACACCATAATTTCCATTGTTCGTTTGTGGAGAAACTAGTATCATAAAGAAATTCCAGAGTGCGGAGAGCTTTTTGATATAATCTATTCCCCATTGCTCCCGCTCGGTGAGGTTCTAAGAGTTCAAGTTTCTTAAGAGATACTCTTATTGTTCTTCCACTGAATATGTACTGCAAAGGATGGTCCTGGAGGACAAATCCATTGCGAATCACGAATGCATCATAGTAGTCAGGTACGAGATTATCGTCATTGGGTGGTGATTCTATCCATGGAACATCAGATGAGAGAATAAAGATATCCGACTCACCGAACTCATCTTGTTTAATCGGAGAGCGGCTTTGTGCCACTTGACTGATTGTGAAAACCTGAGTATCGCCAAATGCCCTTTTCAGATACCACCCCAGGAACATCCCTCTGCTTTCGTCAGGTGTGAGGGTACCGCTATAGTCTTTTCTCACTATATTCTTAATGAGATGTGCATTGCCGAAGAACATCAATCCTTTTTGTTTTGGGTGTTCATTGAGGTAGGTGATAACATTCAGGGCTGTCAGGCTGTCGCGTTCGTTGACAAAGAATAGCATGGATGCTCTTTTGGATGAATCTATCATTCTTGGATCAAAGACATTCATTGGTTCGGGCCCTTGGATATCAAAAGATATTTGGTGTGATGGTGGCAAACTCCCATTCAAGCTGTCAATGCGTATGGAGATCCTCCTGAGGTCAGAATAAAATTCCAATCGTTCTATGGATGTGTACGGTAAAACAAAATCCAAGAAGAGATCTAAGTCGCCATTTTTTATATAGTGTTTGAGAAAATCCGTTATTTGCCGATCCTCCTCAAGGAAGAGTGTAAGATGATTTTGATCTGACTCTCCTTTCTCTAACATCGTAAGCCACGTGGATAGAGTAAATATCAAACTATGATAGGGTAATGGAAATTCGTGTGCAAAATCGCCCAACATTATTATACGTCTTTGCGACAGCTCATGAACGATCTGCTTCTCGGGTGTGTAAATATATTTCTCAGGTTGATTACAGGCGGAGAATAATACGAGTGTAAGAAAATAAAATAATGTTTTATGCTTCATGGGATAGATTATATACGATCTAAAAAGCTTGTAGTAAAATTCAAATAACACCATTATCAAGATATTCGCTCCTCCTGCCATGTGGCACCTGCTCTCTCAATGATTTGGATTCTTACCGATGTATTATGAACTTACCTGATGAGTAAAAGTTTTTTAGTACTAATGAAGTCTCCGGCGGTTAAGCGGTAGAAATACACACCGCTTGAAAGGGATGAACCGTCCATACGAGCATCGTATATACCTGCAGTTCTGACCTCATCTATAACAGTCAGTACTTCCTGTCCGAGCAGATTGTATACAATGAGAGTTACATGCGATTCCTTCGGAATCTCAAAGTGGATCGTTGTGCTGGGATTGAAGGGATTGGGATAATTTTGCCAGAGATCATATCGGGATGGTAACTGATCCTGATTCTCAACATCAAGAAGTATGCTTCTAAACAATGTATCGGCAAGGAAACCGCTGATTACTTGTGTATTAGAAAGTTTTGTTGCCCCGACAAAACTTTGTCCGACAACTGAC
>CAYGXH010000363.1:0-3605 GCA_964353675.1 uncultured Chlorobiaceae bacterium | reverse complement strand
AAAAACGATTCTTATAGTGTATTTAATGCTGAAATTTTGTATATACTATCCACTATGCTGGATACTGAGCTTTCGCTCAGAGGCGAAGTGCGAAACTTGTTTAATACGCTTTACTTCATGAGTGGCGAAGGAGATGCGTTTTTCCCTGCTGCAGAGAGAAACTATATATTAGGAATTTCAGTGAGGATATAATATATGCATGCCCTCATTATTGCCAATGGAACTCTACCTCAACCGGATTTCGTCCGGGGGCTCGTAAAATTTGCCAATCTCATCGTCTGTGCCGACGGCGGAGCCAATCACGCCAGGGAACTCGGCATTAAACCCAATATTATTATCGGTGATTTTGACTCGATTCTACCGGAGACGAGACGGTATTTCACATCGGTTGAACAACAGCATGTTGATGATCAGAACAGTACCGATCTTGAGAAGGCTGTTGAGTATTGTCTGAACCATAAAGTTACCTCGGCTGATGTTGTCGGGGCTTCCGGTGCACGAATCGATCATACAATAGTAGGCCTCGGGATTTTTAAAAAATACGGCGCCCGGATTCACCTTCGGTTGCTGGATACACTCGGAGAGCTCACGCTCATCCGGAAAGAAATCCACCTCGCCACACGAGAAGGCGAGGTGTTCTCGCTTATACCGCTTGATACATGCACGGGAGTAACAACAAAAAACCTTAAATATCCCCTCGCAAATGAGATACTTGCACCCGGTGTTCGCGATGGCCTCGGGAACATAGCAACATCAAGCGATATAACAATAACGGTAGCTGATGGCTCGCTCCTTATCTACCGGTTTCACGGTCATGCGTGGCAGTTTTCGCGCCATTGACCTGTCATAACCAGAACCCTCCCTATGATAGATCTCTCCCTTCCCGATATTCTCGTCATCCTCATCTACTTCGGGGTTGTATTGTTCATTGGATTTCGCTCTGCAGTAAAAACCACTTCTGATCCGGAAGATTTTCTCCTTGCAGGAAGGTCGCTCACACTTCCCATTTTTGTGATGACTCTTGTATCGACCTGGTACGGAGGTATATTGGGAGTCGGGGAATTTTCGTACCGCCACGGAATTTCAAATTGGATCGTCCAGGGCGTTCCGTACTATATATTTGCAGGAATTTTTGCCGCCACACTTGCAAAAAAAATACAGGGGACCCGGCTTTACAGTATTCCCGACAAGCTGGAACTCTCGTACGACAGGAAAACCGCGATCCTCGGCTCCGTACTCACTTTCATTCTTACGACGCCGGCGCCATACATTCTTATGATTAGCGTATTCATTCAGATGCTTTTCGGTCTGGATCTCATGAGCAGTCTGGCAATTACCGCCGTCGTCGCACTATCGTACCTTTACTGGGGCGGATTCAGAGCGGATATCCAGACGGATGTGTTTGAATTTTTTCTTATGTTTGCCGGTTTCGCGATCATAATCCCTTTCTGTTACGGACAGTTAGGCGGTTTTGATTATCTCCGGAACAATTTACCTCCTCTCCACCTCACCTGGCACGGTGGCAATTCAATTCAGTACATCTTCGTGTGGTTCTTTATTGCACTCTGGACACTTATCGATCCGGCGTTCCACCAGCGGTGCTACGCGGCGAAAGATGGCAATGTCGCCAGGAGGGGCATATTTATTTCCATACTATTCTGGCTGGTTTTTGATTTCATGACTGCAACAGCGGGTCTTTACGCCCGGGCCGCTCTCCCTAACCTGTCGGATCCGATGATGGCATATCCCATGCTTGCCGAGAATATTCTTCCGCCTGTTGCTAAGGGACTTTTTTATACGGGAATGCTTGCTACCATCATGTCTACATTAAACACCCTAGCGTTTATTTCCGCTCAAACCATAGGCCGTGATATCATCGGTCGTCTGAAGGCGCCGACAACGGTAAACGAAACAGATCAACGATCGATGGAAATCAGCAGTACCCGATGGACGCGGATCGGACTAATTATTACAATACTTTTTTCTGTCATACTGGCGGTTATTCTTCCGAGTGTAGTAAAGATATGGTACACTGTAGGCACGCTTGTTGTCCCCGGACTTCTCGTTCCCGTTGTGGCAAGTTATTTCGAACGTTTACACATATCGGCACGGTACGCATTTCTGGCAATGATCTGCTCATGGGTAACTTCATCATGCTGGTTCCTCGCCGGCGTTATCCCAAATTCCTCAGGTGGCTATCCATTGAATATTGAACCGATGTATTTAGGATTAATGGTTAGTCTGATAATTTGGGTGATTGGGAAGTATCGCTATATAGTAGATAAATCACCCTGACAAAATTTTTGTCTCAAGCAAGGGTTGCAGAGTGCGTTACCAAGCAGGAGCTTGGTAACGAGGTGTCTGAACGACGAGTTGAACCAGACGATTTCCGATTTCTGACTCTGTGTTCTGTCAGATAGAAATCGGAAATCTGGTTCTGTGAAATTTGGCGAACAATGCTCAAATTTCCGATTTCATCATAGCGATGCCTGAGACAGAAATCGGAAATTGTACGAGCTTTGCCCACCTACGATGGTTCGGCGTGAATCATTACCCGTCTGATTTCTTTAAATTCACTGTGCAGTTTTGCCTCCAGTTCACAGATGATCCGGTGAATTTCATCGAGGGTTTTCTCCCGATCGAAATGACACGTGAGTGACAGATTAAACTTTTCACCAACTCTCATTACATCGATAGTCGAACATCGGAGAACACGGCGATCCGATATGATCAATCTCCGCACTTCCTCCCTCAGATTATCCAATCCTTTCGTTTTTCTCAGCACTCCGCTTTGATCCAGCTGGATTTCCTCCATATGTATGGTGATTTTTTCGATGTCAGGAACTTTTCTCCTTATCTCATTTTCAATTTCAGAAGTCAGATCATGCGCTTCTACGAATGATTTTCCTTTGCTGTGTTCGAGATCGAAATCAATGTAGTACTTCCCACCCGAATGGTGCACTTCAAGATTATGAGGAGCGCGCAATCCTTTTCCTACTACAATCATCCGGATTTTATCCGTAACTGTCTCATCCTCGCATTCGCAGGGTTCCGCGTGTACAATGACATCGGCATTCTGATATCTGCTGTAGATCGACCTCTCAATCCTGTCCATGATGACGTGTACTTTCTGAAACGGGACGACCCGAGGAATCTCGACGGTCGCATCGACGAAGAGTTTACCGCCAGATGTACGTACGCGTACACTTTTTATCCTCTCTACACCATCGACGTCTCTTACGATGGCCACGATGTCTTCGTGGATTCCCTCCGGGACGCGATCCATGAGCGCATCGATTGTCCGACGGCCGAGACGGTAGCTGACAAACAGAACAAGGAATGCCACGCCAACTGCTGCAAGTGCATCGACCCAAACAAAATTCAGAGAAACAAATAATAGTCCGATGATAACTACCGACGAGGACCAGACATCGCTTGAAAAATGGAGAGCATCGGCTTCCAGCGCCTGACTGTCATATTTTTTCGCAACCCGAGTGAGTGCACGCGAACGACTTATATCAACAACAATCGATATTCCAATCACGATAAACCCCCACACAGTCGCCTCAACATGTGCCGAACGAGTAATCAGTCTGTCAACGGCT
>CAYGXH010000362.1:0-3629 GCA_964353675.1 uncultured Chlorobiaceae bacterium | reverse complement strand
AGATTAGCTTAATTAATGAACCACCCTCATAGAGTACCCTCGTTCCCAAGCTCCTGCTTGGGAACGTGCCCAGCTAGCTATTCCACGTAGGTTCCCAAAGAGGACTTTGGGAACCAGTAGTTTAGTGCAACTATCGAACAACAATCTCCTTCAGTTCTTCGACAGTTGTCTGTCAGAGATGTATCCTGCTCTGCGTTCTCTGCGGCTCTGCGTTTAATCTTTTAACCTAACCAAACTTCCGATATTTTCAGCCTTATGATCTGGGCCAAATATCGGAAGTTGGTGGTAATCACATCCTCCACAAATAAGACATCTTCGCGAACAGTCCGCGTTGAGTTTCCAGGAAGCGGGTGCTCGGATCGTAACGCTCGTTAGCTTCATCCCAGGAAATTTTCTCGTAAAATGAACCGTATCCCATATGAATAACAGTCCCTGGTATGTACGTGAATGAAAGGAGGATATCTGTAAGAAGACTTTTTCGAAAGTTGTTGTATTCAACGATCCCGCGCAGAAAAAGATACTTGTTCATCTGGTACGTCAGCTTTTCCCTGAATATCGGATAGCTGAAGATTTCCGCCCCGTCGCTCTGCCGGTAAAAGTCGGTGTATAGAAAGCTCAGCTCCGATGTCAGCTTATCAGTTGGCTGATACCTCAGAACGCCCTGCACCTTGTTTCCCCTTCCCTGATACGGATCGATAGAATAGTAAATCGACTTGATTCGCCTATAAAGAACGGTGGCGTATAAATCTTTCCGGAAGAGTCCGCCTGCCAGTACGTAAAAACCGCCTGTCTCGAACTTTTCACCGAGAAATACCTCCGTCGAATACGAATACTTAATCTTCAGCGTTAAGCTGCCAAACATATAGCCCTGAACGGAAACGTGATTGAAAGTTTCCCATAGATCGCTTGGTTTATCCAACGTCCAGGCTGTGAATGCCTCGGTGTTAATTCTGCTTATAACACCTGAACTCGGATAGAATTTCGGACGTACGATACCTGTTGTGCTGAAAATCCCAGGACGCGAGACGTATCCCATTTCCGCCGAAAAATCCTCCGATAAATCTTTCAGCGTCAGATTGTAATCTAAATCGCGCGTCACCTTCCAGTAGCTTAATCCGAGTGCGTGTCCCCACATTTCGTCAGATGATCCATAATACTTTGACTGTGAAAACAGAGCATGCGACTCGATCATGCTTCCGTCACCTAGGCGGTACATTTCATCGAGACCTGCTACGCGGTTGAAATGATTCTTCATCTCTGTTCCTGCATAAATGCCCCCGGCGTAGCTGTCCTTTGTGAGAGCGTACTTTAGCCGCATTATCGGCACGTGCGCGTATTTGCCATATAAATCGTTCATATCTTCTGGCATTTCGTCTGCGGCATATATTGAAGCAATTGTCATATTATCGGATAATTTTCCGGTGAGCTTTACACCGGCGATCGGGTTTATGATCGTTCTCGTATGTACGATCGATGTAATCGGATCAAGCTCCGATGCCTGCGTAGCAGCTATGCTAAAATGTTCGTTACCCTCCAAAAAAAACGGGCGCTTTTCGGAATAGTACAACGCATAACGGAGGTTCTCATCGACCTGGCCTGCATCTGATTCTACCTGACTGAAATCCGGGTTGATTGTTCCGTCGATTATCAGATCAGAGGTGATGCCGTATTTTGCCGTGAGACTGAAATCAGGTTTGCTTTCATCCTTCACGAGATCCCCTCGGTCGATTTTCAACTTATGGGAGTACGTAATCGCCGGTAAAAGCTCGAAGAGTGTGTAATGCTTCAATCCGGAGTAGACCATCGGCTTCATCTGCAAAAGGAGTGCATCTCCCTTAGCCGGATCCATCTCAGGATTACTGCTATGCTCGATTTTGCGACTGATGTACCGCTCAAAGAAAATACTCATCTGTACTGGCTCGCTGTCAGAATACCGAAGACTCTTCAGCGGGATCTGAATTTCCACGTCATAGCCAGAGGGAGTAAGCTTACCCGCACTGTACCAGACGAGGTCGATACTGAAATCTTCTTTCCCCGCGGAAAACCTGCTGTCGGCTTGAATTCCCATCGGATTTATATAAAAAGCAGTAAGCGACTGCTGGTCATTGAACGAATCCAAATTTATGCAGACCCAATCGTCCTGTAGGATATTATCGCGGCTGGAGATTGAGGTTTTTATTTTATCGGGTTCAGTTTCAAAGCAACTGTAAGCGAAGTAAAGATTTTCGCTGTCATATGCCATGTAAGCGATCGTCTTCTCCGAAGCATCCTTCCCGTAATCGGGCGCGAATGTTTTAAAGTCAGTGACGCTTGGCGCCTGCTGCCATACAGCATCACTGAGGTCTCCGTCGATGATAGGGGGGACCTCCAACTTCAGGGGTTTGAGCGGCTCTTCTGCGGAGAGCTGAGCTGGAAAAATATTCCAGAGGAATATTACTCCCATTAGCATGTATTCGGGCAGACGTAATTTTTTCATCACTGATGTACTCCGATGTTAATGATTTTACCACTGCTGATATAAAATGTACTCTTATATACGCAGAAAACAGGTGAAAGGATACAAATTATAAAAATTTTTAATTCGTGCAAGATATGCACTCCAGTGAAACCTCCGACATTTTACATGTTCGAACTGAGATAAATGTCGAAGGTTCCTGAGAGCCAAACTTCCGATATTATCATCCCTGTATCGGAGACAAATATCGGAAGTTGTAAACTAACCCCCTCTATAATCTCCCCCTTAAAAAAAGGGGAGATGCTGATGCTTAGTTCAAAGGTCTCTGCGTATCTCTTCGTTTCTCTGCGCCCGCCCGAACGACCGATGATAAGACTGTGCTTAGTTCGGTCGGTCGGGCCTCTGCGTTTGATCTTTTATCTTGAGTACTGGTCAAACTTCCGATATTATCATCCCTGTATCGGAGACAAATATCGGAAGTTTAATTTGCAAATTAGTTTATAATTGTTTAATATATCAATATATATTGATACGTTGAATTATGGATACAATCCTGCAATCAATAAAAGCTGTGTCTGAAGAGATCCGCATGAGGATTCTTCTCCTCCTCCTCGACCGTGAAGCGTGTGTATGCGAGCTGATGGAAGTTTTCGATATGGCACAGTCGAAATTATCCCACCACCTCATTACCCTCCGGAATGCCGGTCTCCTTCAGGGTGAGAAAAGGGGGAAGTGGCATTATTATCGGGCAGATACTGCCCGACTAAGCAGGAAGAATTCAGAAATTCTCAGGCTTCTCGCAGGATCTCTTACAGGAAATAAAACAATTGAAAAAGACAGGCGATCGCTCGCCGCGGTGCGTAAGCAGAAGATTGCATGCGCACGGAGAGAAATAAAGATTGCCGCTAAAATAAATATACCGAAAGGAAAATGCTGCAATGAATAAGAATGAAGAAATAAAAAAGGTTGTCAGAGAAAAGTACAGCGAAGTCGCGAAAGGTAAAACCAAGGTATCAAAAAAATGCTGCGGTCCTACTGTCACATCCTGCTGCGATGGAACGGGTCAGCAGGAACTTGTCGATATGTCCGTGCAGTACAGCGAGGCAGACAAGGGCGTTGTTCCGGAAGGAGCAGATCTTGGTCTGGGCTGCGGTACGCCTGTCGCGTTCGCCGA
>CAYGXH010000361.1:0-3662 GCA_964353675.1 uncultured Chlorobiaceae bacterium | reverse complement strand
GCCCCGAGTCCTGTTATTTCACCAGTTTCTATCGCGAGGCGCCATGATTCACCCGGATAGGATTGGGATGCGAGATTGTAGATCTCGTCCGGTTGATACTTACGTATAGCTTCCGCAATGGAAAAACTATCGAGGAGATCCCCATATATAAGCTCGATCCGACCGTGCAGGTGTTGGATATTTTCAGCTTGTGCATATGATGTTTTTCTTCGCAATCCAATTACATGATAATTATTTTGCAGCAATAACTCTGCCAGGTATGAGCCATCCTGGCCGGTGATGCCTGTTATGATTGCAGTTTTCTTATTCATAATAGTGTTAATATATTCTGAGGATTCCCCGATTAATCTCGTAAACCACGTATGTTCAATTTCTCTATAAGTTGAATAAGGTTTTGCGAAAAGTGCTCGCGATTGAAATCCATATACCGAGAACGGGCATTTTCTTTCACCCGATCAGCCATCACTGGATCGTTTATGATCTGCAATGTGTAATCGGTTAGTTCATCCAGAGTATTCCATAGAAAGCCGTTTTTTCCATGAATTATAATTTCTTTTTGTCCCCCTTTATTTATAACAACCGGGATGCACTTAGCCGACATCGCTTCTACTGTGGACATGCCAAAATGTTCCATCCTTTCCGGACACTTGGTTTCATCGACACCATATCCGGTCGCATGCCAGAAGATCGCCGATTCATCATAGATCTTCTGGAGATCGCTGTATGTCGCATTGACATAAAATCTTATAGGGTATCCTTTGGCTGATTCCCGCAAGGTATCAAGGTACCGTTGAGATTTTGCATCTCCTCCGCAGCTCCCGATGAGGCGATACTCCCATGCCGAATCGGAAACTCGTTGCCAGAGTTTCTTAAACGCCTCGATCAGGATATCATAACGCTTATCATTATAGACTCCCCTGAAAAAACGACCAACGCTGAGAAGTACTTTTTTCTTTGCTCCATTTCGATGGAAATCATCTATAGGCGGGTACAAGATTTTGCCGTCAATCCTATGATATTTTTGTAGAACTGCCTCTGTAAACTCCGAATACACCAATACTAAATCAGATTTTCTTGCATCCCGTAGAAGCGCAAGACGCATTAAATCCTTAATGCCTTCTTTGGGATTTTCTCTGACAGCTTTTCTGAGAATACGCACGGGTGTTAATTTGTAATAAGGAATCTGAAGTATGTAGATGTTATATTTTGCATGATTGCCGAAGGATTTCACATTAGATGTGATTATCCCAACATCAAAAGAACTCATAATATCAGTCACATCTTTAGTGCTAATGTTCCGTATCGCAACGTTATTGAGTTCTATACTGTAAAACGTCGACAATTGTTCGCGAGTTAACGACGGTTTGTCGAGTAACAAAGTTACATTGAATCCATCGAGATTTGAAAGTATATTCGCTATTAGCGAAATATATTTCTCTCCGCCGCCGAATGTTCCCCAGCTTGTATTATAAATCCCGACACTGACCATTTATATTAACCATCGAGAACTGCCACAATGATAAAATCATGAATAGACCGTTAGAATACTAGGCTTAAAATAACGTTTTTTATTTAGTAACTCAAATTAAGTAATATTGTAAGATGCGTACATTTGTTCAATACAAATATATCATCTCATACTTTTCTATGTGTTTCGAGTGAATTCATCAACTCTCTTTTCTACGATGATATATGTTGATTTTGCTATGGTTTGTGCAGCATCTCGGCAAGTCATCGGTAGGTTGCAGGATTATTTAAAATATATCATTGATTTCTGCTTGGTATCAGATGTGCCCATTGTAGCATTTAAGCTCGAGGAACAACTTTCAGGGGCACCATATAAAATTCGGAGAAATATGGAATTCAACTTATGGAAGTGAGTCGATATAGTAAAAGTAAGAATTATTTCCTCTGAGCATTTACTTCTTTATCACCGTGGTGTAGAGTCTCCCTTTTCCACCGGCACCGGTATAATTTCGCAGGCCATCGATAATTCCTACAATGACAGCTTTCGTTCCGATATACGAGTGCCATTTTAGTGACATGCGTATGATATGACGGCTATAGAAGTAAAAAAAATACGGTAGATGGATGACCCATTTCTTCGGCTCGCTGTGTTTTCGCAGGAAAATTATTTTATTTCGCATGGTAAAATAGAGGTAGAACGGGCTATCGATCTTATTTGTCATCGATACCTTGTGCCATATTTTGCCTGACGGATTGTAGATATTATGGTAGCCGTGAGCCCGCGCTCTCATGCACCAATCGGCATCTTCAAAATATATAAACAGACTCTCATCAAGGAGACCTATCTCCTCAATAACACTTCTTGTAGCAAACATCATACAACCTGTAGCCATATCCGTCTCCTCTATGACATCATATTGATTGTTGTCCGGTTCTAAAATACCACGATGCTTACCTAACGCTTTATTAGTATTAAACGATGCACCAGCATACCATAATTGATTGGGATACGTGTAGAGATAAATTTTACAGCTCTGGAAACCTGTTTTTAAATCGGTTTTTGCCTGATTGATCAATGGTTGGATGAGATCTTTTTCAACGATGGTATCGTTGTTAAGAAGCATGATATAATCTGCACTTCGTTCAAGGGCAATTTTAATCCCGATGTTATTGCCGCCTGCGAAACCCAGGTTTTCCGTATTACGTTGATACACGACCATTGGGAACATTTCATGCAAACGTTCACCGGAGCCATCTATCGAGTTATTGTCGATAAGGATAACTTCAACCGGACCGTACGACAGCTTCTGGAGGGAGAGGATACACTCTTTGGTATGGTCTTCCTGGTTTAGGTTTAAGAGAATAACGGTAACCTTAGAATTCATAGATAAAATTCAGAAATTATATTTCTTCAGGTCAGCGGTAAAGCTTTTGCTGTCATGAGATAATGAAATGCGATAAATTCTTCTAGCCTACCAAACATCATACGATTCATTAATAGCATCTTTTTACTCGCAACAATACGCGGGATGATTGATTCTATTACAAATCCACTATCAATAATTAATTTCTTCATCGATTCAAGGGAGAAAAAACGGAGATGCGTTCTATCAAAATGACCATAATCCTCATAAATCCATCCGCGTCGGACTAGCTTAAGTACTACAGTATAGTGCCTCATATTAGGTATACTACAAATGATAATACCATCAGATTTTAGGAATTGTCTCAACTTTTGGAGAACACTCACTGGATCAAGTAAATGTTCAAGTATGTCAGCAAAGATTATACAATCAAACATGGATTTATCGAATGTTATATCCATGTTTTGCACATCACCCAATAATACACCATCAAGTTTAGTCTTAGCAATCTTCGCAACTTCTTCGATATGCTCGATACCGAAGACCTTCCGGCCATCCACACTCGATCGTAGGCGGGCACCTAAGTTACCCAATCCGCAACCGACATCAAGGATACTGAGGATAGAGGGAGTAATTAGCGAAAATATTTCCATTCTCTCATTTCCATAATATCCAATATCAGGACTTTGATCAGATCGTGTCATTTTCCAACAAATCTTTGTAATGTTTATTTAGCTTATCCACAATTATATGTGAATCAAAATTTTCTTTTACTTTCTTAAGTCCATACTCTCTAAAAATATTTCTCTTATTTTCTTTTTTTCTTAAATC
>CAYGXH010000360.1:0-3677 GCA_964353675.1 uncultured Chlorobiaceae bacterium | reverse complement strand
CGGCTCTATCCTGCGTTCTGGATGAGTCTCATTCTCGGCCTTATCGCTTTTCCCAAGGTCTGGCAGAATAGCATTCCTAGCCTCCTTTTCGAGTTTACAGGGTTCTTTGTCGTTCTAGGCAAGGGCCCTGGGAATATCAACATCATGGGTTGGTTCATCGCCACTATAGTATCCTTATACGTCCTCTTCCCTTGGTTCTCAAAGATCATCAGGAGATACGGTCTCGGAGCCCTTGTTGGTTTCTGGCTTCTCAGCTGGGGATTGAGGTACCTTATCCTGACGTACAACCTCGTGCCAATAAATCTGTTCTGGAGATGGTTCCCACTCTGCAACGCTTTTGAGTTCTGTCTCGGAATTTATATCGTTCAGAACGGTTTGTACCCGAAAACAACGAACACTTCTCCGATTATAAAGGAACTATCTGACCTCAGCTATTACGTTTTCATTTTCCATACCTTGGTCAATTTTTATATCTTGGACAATCTATATCCCGCACCGCTCGGTTATGTTGATCTTACGTTGGCGTTAAATAATCCAGTTGTCGCCGATATTCTCGTTTATCTCCAAACTAACTTCGCTATCATTGTCGTCTCATGGATAGTAATGAAAATGGATACCCGGCTAAGATCGTGGGTAATGCAGCGGCATAGAATAAGGAATTTTTTAAGTGCGCAATAGAGAAAATGTCGAGGATCATCTCAATTCGGTATTAGCTATGCTTGTGAGCGACTGCCACAAAGTTCGAAATCTCCACTGCGGAACGATGAATCTTTCTGCATCTGCTTTCAATCCAGGCACATTCACCCGGCAGGAACAAAACGACCAGTGAAGCAGTTTTTTCAAAAGGGAACGCAACAATTAAATTTATTTTCTCATCTTCGATATTACCCCTCATGGCAGACCAGATCGCAGAGTTTTGCGGGAATTGTGGAACGCCAAATACAGCTAAGAATAAGTTTTATCAGAAATGTGGGACAAGCCTAATAAAAAATACCGGAACCGCTCCTCAACCCTCAGCTCCATCTATACTCCCATCTCCACAACCCCAGGTCCACCATCTCCGGCTCCATCAATACCCTCAAAAATGGATGCCGTGGAAAAAGCAAAACAGATGGTCCAACTCCGAGAGAAAATATCACAAGCACAAGTGAAACTTGATAATGCAAATAGTGTTGCCTGTCCGTTACTTCTTTTTATTATAGGAGTATTGACCGTGATATGGTTTATTGGAATTTTGTTTATTATTATGGCGTTAATTTGGTGTGAAATGAATTATTCTGCCCGTCCGAAACTTCGGACGGAAATAGCAATCTTTGAAGAACAACTTAAAGAACTTGAACGGAACTAAATTGAAAAAATCTTTATCAGTAATTCAAGGAACAATCCAGACCAATCCCCGCACACAATACGAGGGCCATATCCCGGGGACAAACAAGATCTCCTTTACAATTGCACCGGGGCGCGGTTCATAAGGCATTATTATCATCTTCACTCTCCGCTTGCATTGCCTTAATACTGTTCTATCCTGGTTAAATTCAAACCATGAAGTCTCTCTGGTGCAGTAAGAAAAACACGATAATAGAACTGATGAAAGATCCAGAAAAATTCAATAATGCTCTGATTCCATGCGAAGGACCAGAATGTAATCATTGGATGGATGGGCATTGTTTACATATTAATGAACGTGCATATAACCCGGGTGAAAAGGACGTGACAGGGGGTCATCATATCTAAACGGGAATTATTTAATTATCTGATATTATCCAGATTCTGATTTATTGAGGTAGTAAAATGAAGAAGAAGCGTAGCAAAGAGATTATGTTGTTATCATTCTGGGTTGGGATTTTTATTATTCTATTTTTGATTATTGCCGGTTGCAGCGCACCTCAACAAACATCCATCCAATCAAATGAGATCACATCAATTCCCACAAGCATACCAACGGTTACTCAAGCGACACTAGTCCCTGCTATCACCTCACCTACTGAAATATCGAATATATCCTCAAACACAACAACCCAAAAGGTTACTATAACACCTACTCTACAACAACCAACAAACGCGGGGGATAATCCTTTGGTTCTAAATTTTGAAGTCACAAAAAATTACTTTCAAGGGAATATCGCAAATTGTCCAATGCAAGAAATATTCCCAACTTTCGCAAAAGATCCTAATTACGGCTTAAATAAACCTGTTCCAAAAATTGCTGCGATATCCGCTGGAGATTATAGGACATTCATTAGAGATTTTACAGAAGGTAAAAATCAAAACACCAAAGTGATAGGTGTCACAAGATGTGAAGGAGCCATCATAGACCCATATTGGAACTTTATTGAGCTTAATGCAAAAGTAACTGCCAGAAATGCCAGACCCGCCAATTATACAGTTACCTTTAATGTAAGGTCACAGGGTAAGATCGTTGCACGATTCAATACAACGGAATTGCTGACCAAAGATCAAATAGTATCTTTTGTTAGTTACGTCCCACTAAGAATGGATGAGATGTTCTTATTCGACAGTGCCGAGTTAACCTTTACTCAATTACCGAATTAATTTTTTTTAAAGCACCAACCTTTTTTAAGATAGTTGCCTTATTATTATGACCAATGACAGGGATTATTCGATAATCACCTGGCTCATTGATGAATCCCAAAATAACAAAAAAAGCACTTAAGGTAGACGAAAATTTACATTTAATATCAGTTATGTGGAATTTTAGTGCCCCGGTAGGGTAGTGGACATCCTAGAAGCCTCCGGAGCTTTTGACCCGGGTTCAAATCCCGGCCGGGGCGTTTTTAATTTTTTAATATGAGATAAAAAATATCAGGGTATTTGATTCTGTTCTAGAGATTGGGCTTTACCCGTAACGCACAAACAAGCAGTTCAACGGCAGCCTCGATATCATGGACATCGAGAACCTCGACGGGAGAATGGATATACCGGGACGGGACGCTGAGAGAGGTGCTCGGGATCCCGCCTTTGGTCAGGTGAATGGCGGTCGCATCGGTCGTGCCGCCCGTCCCGACTTCCATCTGTACAGAGATCGAATGGTTGTCGGCCGTATCCCTGAGCCATTTCACCAGTTTGCGGTGGGCAATAAGCCCGCGCCCGCTTGAATCGATGATGGTGATCACCGGACCCTTGCCCATCTCCACCGCAGTGTCCTTCATATCGATTCCCGGATGATCGCCTGGTATGGTCACATCGGTTGCAATTGCACAGTCCGGATCGATCATGTATGCACTCGTACGTGCGCCTTTTAGTCCAACCTCTTCCTGAACCGTAAAAACGCCATATATAGTGAGGGGTGAATCAACCTGCTGCAGGGTTCTGATGAGCAGTGCGACTCCTGCCCGGTTGTCAAAGGCTTTGCCCGTCACCCGGTCATTTGCCAGCTCAGTAAACTCCCGGTCGATGGTCACAGGAGTGCCGATTTCAATACCGAGCCGCTCCACGTCATCGCGGCTGGATGCCCCGACATCAATAAACATGTCATCAACTTTTACCCCTTTCTTTCGTTCCTCTTCATCCATCATGTGCGGGGGTTTGCCACCGATGACCCCGGAGCAGGTTCCTTTCGTTCCGTGAAGGACTACACGCTGGTTGTACAGGGTCGGGGCATACCATCCTCCCAGCGCAGCGAACCGCAGGAAACCTTTTTCATCGATAAATTTCAC
>CAYGXH010000359.1:0-3703 GCA_964353675.1 uncultured Chlorobiaceae bacterium | reverse complement strand
TTTAGTGTCAGTGGAAAGAACAATTCAAAAACAGATTTAAATAGTATTAGTTTTGGAGGGATAAAACTATGAAAATCGTCATTGCTGGCGGAACGGGTTTTATCGGAAGAAAGGTTGTTCAGCGATTAAGTGCAGATGGCCATTCAGTTGTAATTTTAAGCAGAAAACCAGTACCCATAGGAGTTGTAAGTGATGGAAAAATAGAGTACGCCCAGTGGGATGCGACAACAGTTGGTGATTGGGCTGTGCATCTTCAAAAGGCAGAGGCGGTGATTAATCTTTCCGGAGAACCTATTGCAGGGAAGAGATGGACAGACAAGCAAAAAGAGAATATTCTTCAAAGTAGAATTGCACCGACGAGGGCACTAGTCAGGGCTATAGAGCAATCGAGTCCCAAGCCCGGTCTATTACTCAATGCATCAGCTGTTGGGTATTATGGAAATGTAGAAAAATGGGAGGTTGACGAAACCTATCCTCCCGGAACAGGTTTTCTTGCCGATACATGCACCCGGTGGGAAAGGGAAGCCATGGCAACCGCAGGTCTTGGTGTACGCATTGTAACGATTCGGATCGGTGTCGTACTAAGTAATAAAGGCGGAGCGCTGCCGAGACTTCTGTTACCGTTCAGGTTATGGTTTGGCGGACATTTAGGTACAGGCGCGCAGTGGATGCCGTGGATACACCAGGATGATCTGGTGAATGCGATTGTGTTTATTTTAAATAATCCTGATCTATACGGTCCGTTCAACTGTGTATCGCCTGTGCCTGTGTCGATGAGGGAATTTGCAAAGGTCCTGGGAAGTGTTATCGGAAGACCCTCATGGATGCCCGTACCCTCGTTTGTATTGCGGCTTCTGCTGGGGGAGATGTCGGAAATGCTCCTCACCGGACAGAAGGCAGTTCCGAATAAATTACTCACGAGCGGATTTCAATTCAAATTTAAACGACTTGATGAAGCATTTATTGATTTATTGAAAAAGTGAATAGCTAATTATGAAGAAAATACTTGCGATATTTTTATACTCAATTCTCTTTCACTTCTCTGTTAACGCGCAGGATGCTGAACAGCCGAGAGGTATGATAACGGGTGTCGTCGTCGATGCGGTAACAAAGGATCCTCTCGTGGGTGTTAATGTCACACTCGTCGGCACTTCGATCGGTTCAGCTACAGATATAAATGGCAAGTTCGCGATTAAAGATGTTCTCCCGGGCACATACAGTGTTCGTGCTTCTGTCCTTGGTTTTTCTCCGATTGTGAAATCCGATATTGTCGTGAATCCTGCCCGACCTGTCACCGTTGAATTTGAACTATTGGAGGCACCGGTAGAGATTGGGGAAGTAAGTATCACGGCGGAATATTTCCAGAAATCACCCGATGTTCCGATAAGTACACAGCTGCAATCAAACGAAGAGATACGCCGGTTACCTGGTGGTTTTGAGGATGTCGTACGTGCGATCTCGATTTTACCCGGTGTTGCCCAGGTACAGGCAGGGCGTAATGATCTGATTGTTAGAGGCGGGGCACCATCCGAAAATCTATACACCATTGATAATATCGAAATTCCGAATATAAATCATTTTGGTACTCAGGGTGCGAGCGGCGGACCTCTCAGCTATGTGAATCTGGATTTCGTAAATGAAACGGCATTTTCCAGCGGTGGTTTCGGCGTGAAGTATGGCGATCGGCTATCATCTGTCTTATCAATTGATTTGCGGGAGGGGAGGACTGATCGTTTCGGAAGCAAAATAACGATATCAGCCACTCAATTTGGATTGAACGTCGAGGGACCGATATCTGAGAGAGGATCATACATGTTCTCAGCGAGAAGGAGTTATCTTGATTTGATATTTCGTATCGCCGGATTTTCATTCGTACCGGAATACTGGGATTTTTTGGCGAAAGCTCAATATCAGTTGAGCAATTCTGATCAGTTATCTGTAGTTGGATTGGTTGCATTGGATAATGTCCGTCTTTTCAACGACACAGATGAAAAGAGGTATGATAACTCGAAGATACTTTACAGCGACCAGAATCAGGTGCTGGGGGGTATGACATGGAGGCACTTGTTCCGTTCAGGTTTTATAACGAGTACCTTGAGTCAGATATACTCTGAATTCCGATATCGTCAGGATGACACTCTCCGGCAACCGATATTCACAAACGATTCGCATGAATCTGAGATATCACTTCGCAGTGAGATCGTCTATCAGGTTTCACATTCCACTGAATTATCTTTTGGTCTTGTCGGCAGATTAATCGGATTTAGCAGCGATATGTTGTTGAAGGAATTCCCAACAAGTTTCGGTCAGCAATTATTGTTAGATGCGCGTTATGATACGACAGCGATTAAAGCCGGTGCTTATACTCAGGTTGTTCAGTCAATCTATCCCTTCCGGATCACGTTAGGTGTACGGGGTGATTACTTCAACCTCATCGAAGACGGATTTGTCGTTTCACCGCGAATTTCAGCAACTTGGTCTTTCTCGCCGCTGACCAGCCTTACACTCAGTGCGGGGCGGTTTCATCAGGCGCCTTCGTACATCTGGCTCGTATCGAATGCTTCGAACCGTCTGTTGAAGCATATCTCTGTGAATCAATTTATAGCTGGAATTGAGCATCTGCTCCGTTCAGATACGAGAGTGAGTTTGGAGACATACATCAAGAGGTACTTCCATTATCCGGTTAGTGAGCTCCGGCCGTACCTGATCATGTCGAATACGGGTGCAGGTTATGGAGGATCACGCGAAGCATTTGCATCGTTTGGTATCGATCCATTGGTCAGCCGCGGGAGCGGTGAAGCGTACGGTGTGGAATTATTTTTACAGAAGAAATTATCAGAGATTCCGTGTTACGGGATTGTGAGTGTGAGTTACAATATATCCCATTTCAGAGCGCTCGACGGCATACTTAGGCCGAATAGTTTTGATCAGCGCTGGATCATTAATCTTGGCGGCGGTTACATTTTTAATGAAAAGTGGGAGTTTGCAACGAAGTTTCGACTGGCGACCGGTAGACCGTATACACAATATAATCCTGACGGGACGCAATTGATTAGCGCATACAACTCGGCGCGCATTCCCATTAATCATAGTTTGGATATTCGTATTGATCGGCGCTGGACTTTCGCAAAATGGATGCTCGTGACGTATATTGATATTCAGAACATATACAATCGTAAGGCGGAGGATGTGCCGTCATACAACGAACGGACCGGTCAGATTGAGAAGAATCAGTCAATTGGAATTTTGCCGTCGATCGGTGTGAGCGCGGAATTCTAAATGATGGAACACAGATGACGCAGATGAGACAAGATTTCCACAGATGCCTATCTGTGTTAATCAGTTTGATCTGTGTTATCTGTGTTCTCTTTGGGAGGGAGTGGACGCTGCGGGGTTCTGAGCCAGAGGCTCATCCGCCTCCGGCGGAGAACCCGCCTACGTTACAGATTAGTGCTTAGTAAACTTCGGCGGGCAGGCCTGCGGCCTCCGCCTTGTCCCAATCCAACTGAACTTAACAAACGCAGTGCAGTTAAGTTCACCGTTGGATTGAGGATCCGCCATCTTTTTGGCGGATAAGGTCACAGATGTAAAAAAATCCCGATGATATTCGGGATTTTCGTGTGGACGCTGCGGGGTTCGAACCTGCGACCTCCGCCTTGTCCCAATCCAACTGAACTTAACAAACGCAGTGCAGTTAAGTTCA
>CAYGXH010000358.1:0-3707 GCA_964353675.1 uncultured Chlorobiaceae bacterium | reverse complement strand
ATTGTAGATTATATTTAATACAGGGGATGACTTGGATTCGACGTAGATGAGGATGGTTGGAACTGCATCTCGTGCTCTCCGCGTAGCACGCTAATAAAGCGGAAAATTGATAAGTGCCAACTACAACTACGCACTGGCTGCATAATTAATGCAACCCATCCGTTGTGACCTCGCCCGATGGGCCGCAAACGGGTGTCGCTTAAGTCGGGCTAGTCCCTGAACATTCTCGGGATTCAGAGATGAAATTAAACTGAGATCGTAAATGAGGTCCGTGACCGTTCCGCGATCCGTTTACTAAAGTTATGAGCGGTCTATTGATGTAGATGTTCCAATGGTCTTCTCTTCGGACCGGGGTTCGATTCCCCGCATCTCCACTCCAATGCCGTCGGTAACGACGGCTTTTTATTTTAACGTAACCTTCTTGATATGATAATTGATTTCATAAAAATGACAGGCGCGGGTAATGATTTTATCCTTATCGATAACCGAAATGGGATATATAACGCTGTTTCTTGGGTCAAATTTGCCCCTGGAATCTGTGATCGACACTTCGGCGTGGGTGCAGACGGTCTGCTTGTTATCGAATCGAGTAAAGAAGTCGATTTTTCACTTAAATATTTCAATTCGGACGGTAGTTACGGTGGAATGTGCGGCAACGGGGGCAGATGTGCAGCGCTTTTCGATATGGATGATAAAACAGTTTCTCAATGTCGGTTCGAATCTCTCGGTTATATTTATTCGTCAAGCCGAAAGAATGATGTTAATATATCAATCAAAATGAAACCAGTATCTATAGATAATTTAGATGATTCAATTGATTTATTTAATAATTTAATACCGATAAATTTTATCGATACCGGAGCACCGCATGTGGTTATTTTCTTAGATAAGCTTCCGGCGGGATTTAAAAAACTGATAGATGATAAAGGAATTTTTGATCTGGGTAAATTAATACGTGGACATACAATGTTTCAACCGAATGGAACAAATGTAGATTTTGTAGAGATAATGGATGACAAATCCGTATCTATGCGGACATATGAACGTGGAGTTGAGGCCGAAACGCTGGCATGCGGGACTGGAGCCGTTGCGAGTGCTTGTGCGGCATACGTAGTAAAAGATATACCACCGCCGATCAGAATTCATACGCGCAGTAATAATGTTCTTACCGTAAATTTTAAAATAGATGGGACGACGTTAAGGGATGTGGAGTTGACCGGACCGGCAGAAAAGGTGTTTACAGGTAGATATGAATACTCAGGGACCAATTACTAATAATATATATTATGTAAAGTAAAATATCTCATTCCAAGCTGATTTTTAGGTTTCGACCCTCCTCTTCAATGAATTGTTATATTTATCCGCTATTTCAGATAGTTTGACATTGATAACCGTATTTATTATAACTCGATCTCGAATAACTTTTCCAATTACCTGATAAGTATATGAAAATGTTTTTAAATTGCTTTCTACTATGGCATATTTATCTTTAGACACAGTAATAACTATCCGGGATTGATCTTCACCGAATAACAGATAATCACTACGTAAATCGGATTTAACCGTAATTTCAGCCCCTAATGACTTACCCTTGTTCCAACTCGCAATAGCAGATTCGCAGACTGAAACTGCTAGTCCCCCTTCGCTAATATCATGTACTGATTTTATCATCCAGCTTTGGATTAAAGAGAGACATAAAATATGAAGATTTTTTTCTCGTGTTAGATCGAGCGGTGGCGCATCTCCGGCAATTTTATTATGAATTAAGCTTAAATACTCTGTACCACCTATATGACCCTGGTTTTCACCCAGGAGTATGATTATATCACCTTCATCCTTGAAATCCGATGATGTCACATGAGCATTTTCTAAGATTTCGCCGACCATCCCGATTACGGGCGTCGGATATATGGGACCATCAGGCGCTTCATTATAAAAACTCACGTTACCACCGGTCACGGGCGTATCTAATGCACGGCATGCATCACCGATACCACGGACAGCTTCTTTAAATTGCCAGAAGTTTTCAGGTTTGTATGGGTTTGCAAAATTCAAGCAATTTGTAATTGCAAGTGGTTTAGCTCCAACACATACAACGTTTCTGGCGCTTTCGGCTACAGCGATTTCTGCTCCTAAGTACGGATTTAAAAACACATATCTCGGATTGCAATCGGTCTTCATCGCGAGGGCTTTGTTGGTCCCTTTAATTCTTACTACGGCAGCATCGTCGGTTATGTCAACGAATGTATTAGTCCGTACCATACTGTCATACTGACTTGTAATCCAGTTTCTTGAACAGATATTCGGGGATTCCAACAGCTGCATCAGCACCTGATTATAATCCGATGGCTCCGGGATTTTGGTTATATCAAGTTGTCTCACGTCTTCCAAATATACCGGTCTACTACTTTCTCTGTGGTACACTGGTGCACCACCACCAAGGACCAGTGTCTCTGCAGGGACATCTGCAACTTGATTTCCTCGGTATGAAACCTTCACCCGATCCTCGTTTATGACATGCCCGATTACAACGCACTTGAGATCCCATTTTGTGAATATCCGCTTCACTTCGGCTTCATGCTCTGGTTTTGCCACAAGAAGCATCCTTTCCTGTGACTCCGATAGCATGATTTCATAACTGGTCATGTTCTTTTCACGAACTGGTACAAGATCCAGATCGATAATCATGCCGCTTTTTCCACGTGCGCTCATTTCTGTCGTTGAACAAGTAATTCCGGCTGCGCCCATATCCTGTATACCAATTACTATACCGGCGCGGATTGCTTCAAGTGTCGCTTCAAGTAGTAATTTTTCAGTAAAAGGATCACCCACCTGTACCGACGGTCGTTTCGCTTCGGATTCTTCCGAAATTTCCTCGGATGCAAATGTGGCACCATGAATTCCATCCCGTCCTGTTGACGATCCAACTATAAAAACGAGATTATTCTCACCGCGTGCAACAGCACGTGCAACTTCACTATGTTTCACGATTCCTAATGCCATCGCGTTCACAAGTGGATTTTCGTTATAACTATCATCAAAATATACTTCACCTGCAATTGTCGGAACACCGAAACTATTTCCATAATCGCCAATTCCTTTAACAATTCCCTTTAATAGGTATTTTGTCCTTGGCAATTCGATGTTACCGAAACGAAGTGAGTTTAATGATGCTATTGGGCGAGCACCCATCGTGAATATGTCGCGCATAATTCCACCAACACCCGTCGCAGCTCCCTGGTAAGGCTCAACGGCAGACGGGTGATTATGACTCTCAATCTTGAAAGCAATAGCAAGTCCATCGCCAATATCTACGAGTCCGGCATTCTCTTCTCCCGCTTTTACCAGAAGCCTCTCCCCTGCTCGCGGAAGTTTTTTCAGCTCGGCAATAGAGTTTTTATAACTGCAATGTTCGCTCCACATGACGCTGTACATACCCAGCTCGGTATATGTAGGGATTCTTCCAAGGATCTCAATTATCTTTTGATATTCTTCATTATTAAGTCCATGCTTTAAAGCTAGTTCGTGTGTAACTATGGGATCAGTCATAAGGTTGTAAAAGGATTGTTTTTTGATGTCAATAGTCAGTTGTCATTGTCCTGCCCGCCGAAGCTTCTTCTTTTGGAGCGTAGGCGTGTCATTTAGTTGTTTGTACTTAGTATGTTTTACTTGGTACTTTGTTGTTAGCGCTCTACTCTCGAATCTAT
>CAYGXH010000357.1:0-3708 GCA_964353675.1 uncultured Chlorobiaceae bacterium | reverse complement strand
CATAACTTGCACAATTCGACTCATATTCTCCATTAAATGTGGGTAATGATAAGCCACTCGTGGAGAGGGATTATAGGGAGAGGTAATCAAGACAAAAGAAATGACATTTTGGTACGCTTATTAATTCAATTTATTTTGGACATCAATGACTCAGAACAATGACTGAATATCCCATATTAGAGCTCGACGGACGCAGACTATATTATTCATTTATTGCCGGAGCAAATAAGATACTCGAGCATCAGATCGACCTTAACCGGATTAATGTCTTTCCGGTTAACGATGGAGACACCGGCACCAATCTGGCATCAACTATCCGTTCCGTACTTGAACAGACCCGTCCCGATAAATCCTATAAAGGCACTGCTGATAAGATAGCCGATGCGGCATTGGTTGGAGCGCGCGGTAATTCCGGGATAATATTTGCACAATTCTTATACGGCATGAGTGTTGAGACCGATAATATTAAAACCATCGGATTACCGGAATTTGCTGAAAGCACAAAGAAATCTGTAAAATATATTTTCGACGCTATGGCAAATCCGGTTGAAGGAACTATGCTCACTGTCATAAAAGACTGGGCTGAGTACATACATCACAATAAAGATAAAATTAAAGATTTCGGTCAATTATTAATCGGCTCACATGCGGTAATTACAAAGTCTCTTGAAGAAACAAAGTCAAAAATTGCCATTCTGGCAAAATCGAACGTAGTAGACGCCGGCGCGAAAGGTTTTGTCTTATTTATTGAGGGAATCATTGAATTCATCAAATCGAATAATATTAAATCGTTACTGCACTCACACGCCGAGGCGATAGAAATTACACGTCAACAGGAAATCATACCGGAATCCGTGAAATACCGTTATTGCACCGAAGCAGTAATCAGACAATCGTCGATTGATAAACCGTCACTTCAAAAAATTCTCGAGCAATCGGGCGATTCTGTCGTGATTGCCGGTTCAGATAAAATAAGACACATTCATGTTCATACCGATACTCCCGCCGATCTGTTTTACCGTATCCATGAATTCGGTACAATAACGTATCAGAAAGCTGAAGACATGGTCCGGCAGAGCGAAGCAGCTTATCACCGTAAATGGAAGATCGCGCTAGTAACAGATTCGACATGCGATCTTTCTGAGGATATTCTGGATTACTACCAGATTCACATGCTTCCGATCAATTTAAGCTTCGGCGATAATCATTATCTCGATAAAATCACGCTAAAACCGGAACAATTCTATTCGCTGCTCGACACGTGTCAGACTTTCCCGCAGACTGCCCAGGTAAATGAGAAATCATTCATAAATTTATATTCACATCTGGCTTCACACTACGACTCAGTGATCGCGGTACACCTAACTGATAAATTCAGCGGGACATACAATAATAGCAGAAAGGCAGCACTCACTATAGGAAATGAATTCAACAAACAGATATCAGTGATCAATTCGAAAAATCTCTCAGGCGCGCTCGGACTTATTGTCCTGCGCATCGCGAAGTCGATTGAAAACGGATTAAACCACGATGAGATAGCGGCAAATGCAGAGAAGTGGATCAGGGACACGAAGATATTCGTCAGTGTGAAAACGCTGAAATACATGGTCCGCGGGGGAAGGGTATCTCACCTGAAAGGGTTCATCGCGAAACTGCTCAATGTTAATCCGATCGTTTCAATGGATGACGACGGGAAATCGCTTGTATTCGGCAAAGCGTACAGTCAGCAATCGAACATGGAAAAAGTGATTAAGCACATTTCCGAAATAAGCAAAGACCGGAAAATCTGGAATTATACAATACTGCACGCGCAGAATGAACCGGCGGCAGATTGGTATCGAGAAGTAATGAAAAATCTGACGGGCAAAGAGCCTGTTTCAGTCGTTAATATATCCCCAGTCATCGGAATGAACGCTGGCATCGGCGCGGCTTCGGTCGCGATTATGTTCGATTAATTCTATTTATTACTATGACATTTTTTGAAATCTATATTCATACCCTAGCCGCCATCATAATAATGATGACCGGTCTCTGGATAGCGAGCATATTCTTAAAAAATGTTGCAATAGTCGACTTATTCTGGGGCTTCGGTTTTGTGCTTGCGGGATGGATCTACTTTTTTTATACCGACGGGTATGAAGTCAGAAAAATTCTCCTGATGGTTCTGGTTACGATCTGGGGACTTCGGCTTTCAATCTATCTCGCATGGCGGAATCTCGGCAAAGGTGAGGATTTCAGGTACCAGCAATTCAGAAAAAATTACGGGGAGAAGTACTGGTGGATCAGTTTTCTCCAGACTTTCCTCCTGCAGGGAATTCTGATGTGGCTGATCTCAGCGCCGTTGCTCGGGGCTCAGTTTTATTCCGGTAATTCATCTTTAAATATATTTGATATACTCGGAATATTATTATGGATTATCGGAATAATATTTGAAGCAGGCGGAGATTTTCAGCTAGCAAAATTTAAATCCAATCCTGATAATAAAGGAAAAGTTCTGGATTCCGGATTCTGGCGCTATACACGTCATCCGAATTATTTCGGAGATGCCTCAGTATGGTGGGGATACGGATTCATCTGTATCGCATCAGGGAGTTACCTCCCCTTTCTCGGCTCTCTCCTCATGACCGCACTGATTATCAAAGTATCCGGAGTCGCACTCCTTGAAAAAACTCTTACAAACACCAAACCGCAATATAAAGATTACATAGAAAAAACCAGTCCGTTTATTCCCTGGTTTCCTAAAAAGTGATATTACTCGAAAATATCTGGCTAATCTTATTTCTTCTCTGGGGATTACCGCTCGGTTATTACCGGAGCCGGTTCCGCAAAATTGTTTATCAGACAGACCGGTGGACAATAAATTTCAAGCCGGTTTTCATCAAGGAAATCAGAGCTTTGTTTGGAAATATTTATTCCGACGATACTCGGTACCGTAAGTTCAGGAACTTCTACCGAATTTATCTTTCAATATATCTTCTATTGTTTTTGTTATATCTTTCTTTTAATTCAGACTCAACCATTTTTACAGCAAATAATATGAATAAAATAGAAGTTGGAAGCGCGATACCCCATTTTATACTGACCGATCAGAATGGGAATGAATTTGATATTAAATCCGTACTCGGGAAGAAATATTTAGTCATCTACTTTTATCCGAAAAACGACAGTCCGGGATGTACAAAGGAAGCCTGCAGTTTCAGGGATCAGTACGAGGTCTTCCGCAAAGCCGACGCAGAAATAATTGGCATAAGTTCAGATAGCGTGGAAAGTCATAAGCGATTTGCCGAGAAGCACAACCTGACTTATACTTTACTCAGCGACGAGGGCAATAGAGTTCGGAAACTGTTTGGTGTACCAACCAACTTTTTTGGATTAATCGACGGCAGGGTTACTTATGTCGTGAATAAGTCAGGAGTTGTTATCCATATATTCAATTCACAGATCCAGGCTGAAAAACATATTCAAGAATCGATTAAAGCGCTTAATGATATTGACGCATTAAATTATTAATACTTTTGTCAAGATCAATTTAACCGTGTTTTGTCCAACTGAAAAAAAGAATTCTTTCCGATAAATAAATGATTTTTCTCCTGTTGAGTTATATATTCCTAAGTCCTTCCGCCAATATATAATATAATCGAGCAGTTTCTTAGGAATATATTTTTTGATTTTTTTGTATTTTGTAAGTTCTCTATATATTTATGTTTT
>CAYGXH010000356.1:0-3716 GCA_964353675.1 uncultured Chlorobiaceae bacterium | reverse complement strand
TGTACATACGGTGAAATACTTATCGGGAAATGTTATCCCGGGGGGTATCTATTTTCTCCATCATTCGAGAGTTTAAGAAAAACCTGAAGCATTTATACGTCAATATTTTAATCCAAATTACCGGGGAGTACGAGTATTCCACTCTCTTGCACCTTGACCCAGTATCCTTCCCCGGGTATGAGTGTATCCGTCAGCTGATACGTAGTAACATTGAAGATATTCGAGATATGAAAAAAGATATCATAGTATTCTCACAAAAGTGGCCGATGTTTAATTTTAATGCTTGTTATCGGTTGCTCCCGGATAGTTTTTCTCTCCCGCTTCTATACGAACCGGTATATGATTCTGCTTCGGCGGAATCGGACATGTTGCATATGGTGTATATGCGCAGGGCCAGTTAAATGCTTTGTTGAAATCTAGTAGCACCTTTCCATTTTCATCGGGGGGTGCGGTACTCAACTGCCGACCATTACCATATGTTTCCTTCCCTGTCGTTTCATCTGTAAACATCACATAAAGTTCTCCCGTTCCCGGTTCAGCAATAACATCCAGACTACACGTCTGTCTGTCGATTTGAAAAAGGAGCGTACCGTGGCAGGTATCTGTATCCACGGTTCCGATAACCGATGCAATTTCAATGACTTTCGGCTCCGGATAGGATTTATAGATTGCTTCAATTCTCCAAGCAGGATCGATAGGAAAGAAATTTAATCCATTGAAATTTTTCAATGCAGGATTGTTCTTGTCCTTAACCCGAATGCCGAATCGGTCCCCCCGCTTTATGGCATAGAAGCTCAGAGAACCTGTGATGAGGATGGTAGGTTGAGCCTCACCGGATTCATCAGATATCAGTTTCATCTTAGTGACGGTTGAATCTTGATATCGGATTTTCGCTTCCCTTTCGGTATTGATAGTCAGGTTACCGTTGTGAAGTATAATTGTTCCGGCTTTTGCCTGTGTTGAACCGACAGGGAATATGACTGTATTGGATGGATCGGTCCCGATAATGTTCTCTCCCTCTTTAAGCCAGAAAAGGCCCGCCAGCGACAGCCATCCGTCCTCACGCCGGATTTGCGTTGTCCTGTTTGTCTGCCACTGCCTGATTTCTTCTGTGTAGGCGCTCCAATCAATAACTGTACTTTTCTTTCCGCAGCCGGTGACACTGAGAATTAAACCGATGAGAATGTATGCGATTGTGAGGATGATATTGGTATATGATTTCATTGTCGGTTAAAAACGTATATTCTCTCTCCATGAATCGGAATAGTAAGCTTTATTAGTGACGAAGGTACTAAAGAGATTGAAGTAACTGTGACGATATCTTTCATTATTTCCGGCTGATTATTACCGATGTCTACTCTGCTGTAGAGGAGAGGGGTCCCTTGGAACGATTTAATGAGAACGGCAGTGAGTTTAAGTCCGCCACTGCCGTATTTTTTGAAACTGAATTATACAACGTTTCACTTCTTTATTGAGAGTAATTCAACCTCGAAGATGAGGGTTGAATTCGGGGGGATCACATTACCCGCGCCCCGCTCGCTATAGGCAAGATCCGGAGGAATATATAGGTTCCATTTTGATCCGACCGGCATTAATTGAAGTCCATCGGTCCATCCTTTGATGACCGCGTTGAGTGCAAAAGTTGCCGGTTGTCCCCGTTTGATCGAGCTGTCGAACTCGGTTCCGTCGAGGAGGGTACCGCGGTAGTGAACAGTTACTGTATCTGTGGGAGCAGGTTTCGGGCCGCTGCCTCGAGTAATTATCCGATATTGCAAACCTGTAGGTAGGGTAACGACGCCCTCTTTTTTCTTGTTTTCCGCGAGGAATACTTCGCCATCTTTTATATTTTTTTCCGATTTCATTTTCATTGTTTCTTCTTGTTTTGCCATCATTTGCTGTTGGGAACTCATGAGTACCGCCTGTGCCTGTTCTGCGGTTATCAGGGTTGGTATACTATCCAGAATATCGTTCATGCCTTTTGCGAGGATTGCCGGATTTACTGCTAATCCCTGCATTTTCAGGTTCTGTCCGACATTCATGCCGATGCTGTAGCTGAGGCTGTCTTTTTGCGACTTAAGCTCAATTCTGTCCTGTGTGTTGCTCTGACAGGCTAATATCCCCATGCAGAGGAGGATAATAACTGGGAATTTCATTAATAATCCTTTCGTTTAAGTGGAAGTTTTTAATGGAAATACATTTTCATTGATTATATGATACAATTTTCGCGGCGTTAATCCAAATTTTTGAAATTCTAACCGGAATGCTTGATTTTCATCATAATACTAAGCATATTTTACTCATGAACAGGTTATCCATTCCAATTATAATGATATGCATTGCCTGGAATTGCTGCAGCGTTAAAGATCCTCAGCGGATTGGTCCGATAAAAAATCAGGGAGATGAGGGATCGGTGATCCAAAGGCGGAGTCAGTCCCCGAATGTTATTAAACAGAACATTTCGGCGATTGAGGGAAGTATCGATTCTGTTATCATCATCGATGATCGAAATTTCCATCTTATGATAACAATTTCTTTATCGACCCCTGAAGAAGATATCGATAGCTATGCTGATGCCGGGCAACAGATCATTGTTGTGCCGGAATATTTTATAGACGATCATGGGATGGTCGACGAAAAGAACAGTAGGAATGGGAAATTGCTGTTGCTGAGGGCAGCCAACTCAGGTGACCGCATTAAAGCGAAGGTATCCCTTGGAAAGAAAGGTGAGTGGAAGATTATTGAGGTTCTTGAATAGAAAGGAAAATCAAGAATGACAGCTATAGTACGCAGAAGTATATATTGTACAGTGGTGCTCCTCGGATTTTTTAGTGGTTTTTTTTCGGTGACATTCATTCATGTCGAACTTATTAGCCAATGCGAAGGAATTCACGGGAGCGCGCAGGGTAAAGGTGGAATTTCCGAGGCAATGGTGTGTACTGACTGTCACGGTAAAAACCGAAAAGAGAATGATGTAGCAAAAGCTTCCGAGGCGATGGAGGCGATGCGTTGGTACAATGATCAGCGGGCATATCCCGACGGAATAATTCCGCTTGGATGGAGGGAAAAGGCTTTACGTCACGTTAATAATCACAATCTTTCAAAGGGAACTGGTTTACAGTCGATATCATGGACCCCGGTAGGGCCGACGAACATTGGGGGACGGGTTCGGTCTATAGCTATTGACCCGGTTAATCCTTCCATTATCTATACCGGATCGGTTAGCGGGGGGATATGGAAAAGTACTGATGGAGGCGCTTCTTGGATTCCAAAGGCTGATTTTGCATCGAACCTGGTTATCGGATGTCTGGCGATAGATCCAACGAATTCCAACATTATATATGCCGGTACAGGAGAAGGATATTTCAATGTTGATGCTCTAAGAGGGATTGGAGTATTGAAATCCACTGATGCAGGAGAGACATGGACGGTACTTAATAATTTTATTAATGCAGGACCGAATTATTACTATTATTTCATTAACAAAATTGTCATTCATCCCACGAATCCTGAAACGATCTATGCCGCCGTTTCCAATAACAGTGAGGGAGTCTGGAGATCGACAAATGGAGGTACGAGTTGGAATGAAATTGTGTCTCCGGGGTATAGATCGAAGTTTTGTGTAGATCTTATCATGGATCCCACGAATGCTAACACCTTGTATGGTGCATTCGGACTTTTCTCGGCTGATGGGATATATAAAACAACGAATGGCGGTA